>NZ_JAXRUU010000039.1:0-31823 GCF_034497445.1 Halorubrum sp. AD140 | reverse complement strand
CTCGTCGCACTCGTGGCCCTCATCGCGGCTGCGCTCCTCGCTACGCGGCGTAACGAGTAACGCAGCAGCGACACACCACACTCGCTAACCACCGGCCCTCACGGGCCGACCCCGTGCGGCACTTCTTTATCGCGCGACGCCTCGACCGGACAGCGGTAGCGCTCGACGTTGCCATCATTTCCCGGCAGACGCAGGTTCTGTGTACTCTCTGCTTTGACTCAGCGACTACTGTCTAGCGCAGAGTCAAACAGAGCGAATGAATGCACAGAAGGTGAGTGCCGATGGCGGGGTCTCTCACTCCTCAACGAACAGTCCGGCTACGATCGTCTCGATCAGTGCCTCGTCGACCCGCTCGGGGTCAGTCGCCGCAACAGGATCACGCACGAGCTCTTGGGAGCGCGTGGTGAAAATCAGTGATGTGATCACGTCTCGAACGAGCTCCGGGTCGTCGAATCTAAACGACTCCAACTCTACCCACTGGTCTGCGTACCCTAGTGACTGCGTCGGTGGCTCCCCTGCGAGCGACTCACGCTCCGCTTCTGAGAGTTGGTCGAGTAGCGCTTTCAACTCATTTTCGACGATCATCCGGGAGATGAGCGGATTGTCACGAACCTCACGGAACAGCGTCTCCATCATTGTTCGAACCTCCTCACGAGGCGTCTCTGCGCCCGCGACCGCAGCATCCACTCGCTCGATTAGCCGGTCGCGCTCCGTTTCGAGCACCGCCATGTACAGCATCTCTTTCGAGTCATAAAACTGATAAAACGTGCTCGTGCCGATCTCCACTGCCTCCGTCACATCTTTGATCCGCGTTCGCTCAAATCCATGTCTGGTAAACAGCTCTCGGCCTGCCTCGACCAACTCGCTGCGAATATGCTCCCGATTTTCATCGCTAAACCTGGTCATTGACTCGACTGATGTGTCGGTGTAGGGTAACGGTTCTGAAGTGGCATACACTGGTTTACGAACCCACGAACGAAAACATTATTGGTTCGTGAGTTTTCGTACGGATGTGAAGCGACTCCATATTCACCCACGTGTCTCATCTCTCGGGCGACAGACGCCGTTCCGAACCGAGCCTTCTCGCTCAGACGACCAGCATAGAGGTGCGACGGGATACAATCCCGATCACACCCGCGTGACACCTGCGATGACGAACGTACTCGCACCGCTCGCGAGCAACACGCATCGCTGCGACATGAGGGTGATCGCGTGAAGGGTCGTCGCGCGCTCGCCGCGCTCGTCGTCGTCTCCCTGTTCGTCGCCGGGACGGCAGCGGTTGCCGGCGGACCGGTCGCAGCCCAGACCGCAGGCGACAGTACCGCCAGCCAACAGCAAGATGGAACGCTGCTCCGCGGCTCACCGGATCTCGATGTCTCCGTCGCACAGCCCACGATCAACGCCGGCGAGACAAACGATGTCACGCTTCAAATCACGAACGACGGCGATCTCGATCTCGGCTCGTCCGAGGCGCGAGAGACCGTCACGACCGCACGGAACGTGCGTGTTGAGGCCGACGCCGAGGACACACCGCTCACCGTCGAGACCGGGACGTCCGCCATCGGCTCAGTGACCGAGAGTCAGCCCGGCGAGGCGCCCATCGCTGTTAGCGTCCCCGACGATGTCGACTCCGGAACCTACGATATCGACGTCGAGGTGGACTATTCGTACACCTACCAGGAGTCGAGCGGGGTCGTCTACGACCGATCTCGAACGATGGACAGCGAAGTTGAAGTCGAGGTGAGCGACGACGCTCGCTTCGAGATCACGAACGTGACGACCGATGCACAGGTCGGCGACACAGGGACGCTCGAAGCAGACGTAGAGAATGTCGGCGCCGACACCGCGCGCGACGCGACGGTCGCGTTAGAATCCACAAGTGCCGGATTCGCATTCGGTGAGAGCGCGGAGGACTCCGCTCGACTCGGCCGACTGGAGCCCGGCGAGACGACGACAGTGACCTACGACGCCGGCTTCGACGCTGGCGCCCCGGTCCGCGACTACGCGCTCGACGGAACAGTCACCTTCGACACCAGCGAGGGGTACCAGCGAGCGGACGACAGTCTGTCCGCGAGCGTCACCCCGCTCGCCGAACAGGAGTTCTCGCTTACAGACGTAGAGTCCACTCTCCGCGTCGGTGAGGACGGTGATCTGACTGGTACTGTCCACAACGACGGCCCGTCGACGGCGCGTAGCGTCGTGGTCCAGTATGCGGGTGACGATCAGAGCATTAACCCGGTCGAGCGGTCGACCGCCGTGGGGACGCTGGAGGCCAACCAGAGTACGGACTTTTCGTTGCCGATATCGATCGGCGGTGAGGCCGAGGCCGGCCTGCGCTCGCTCGACATGGCAGTAGAGTATCGAACCGCTGAAGGAGAGAGCCGTGCCGACGAGCGCCTGGCGGTCGATGCCGATGTCGCGTCCGAGCGCGATCAGTTTGACATTGCGGTACAGAACCGCACGATCCAGACAGGCGAGACCCGCACCGTCGAGGTCGACGTAACGAACAACCTGAACGAGACTGCAGACGATGTCGAAGCGCGGCTGTTTGCCGACGACCCGCTCGACAGCGGTGACACCGACACGGGATACATCCCGTCGCTCGATCCCGGCGAGACGACGACGATGAGCTTCGAGGTGGCGGCTACTGACGCTGCGGCGCCCGGGAACACATACCCGGTTTCGTTCGACTTCCGCTATGACGATGCCGACGGCGACAGCCAACTGACGGACACTACCCGCGTTCCGATCGATGTGACCGAACGTGAAGACGGCGGCCTACCGTTACCGGTCATCGTCGTCGCGTTCCTCCTCGTCGGGACGGTCGCACTTGTCATCTACCGGAGGCGACAGTAGCCGATGTCGCTCGGCGAGCAGGTGGAGTCCGGCGCACGACGGCTCAACGATGCCATCGTTGATCGCCCCACACGCGTGATTATTGCGTTCCTCGTGCTCACAGTGGTGTTCGCCGGCGGGATGGGGCTCGTCAGCACTGACACCGAAGCCACCGACTCGTTCACAGAGGGTCTCGACGAACAGGAGGCGCTCGACGCGGTCAACGATGAGTTCGAAGACCCCTTCGAGCCCGGAAGCGAATCAACACAACTCATCCACTCGGAGGGGAACGTCCTCACGAAGGAGGCGCTGCTCAGAGACCTCAGGGTACTCGAGGAAGTCGAGTCTCGCGATGACCTTCGCGTCGCCTCGGCGAGCGGGCCCGCAACGGTGGTCGCACAGACAATTGATCCGTCGGCGACCACGCCGACCGAACAGCGGCGCGTGATCGAAGCGACGAGCGAAACGCGAGTCAGACGTGTCGTGCGCGATCTTTCAGAGGATCCGCAGTTCACCAACACCGTTTCGACCGACTTCAACCCGACAAGCGCAAGCGCCTCCGCGTCGATCACGGTCGTCTCACACGACGTGCCGCCCGGATTCTCGAGCGATGACCTCCAGGATGTGCAAACGACGATCCGGTCGATCGCGTCGGACCAGCCCGGCGAGATTACGGCGTTCGGCACGGGAATTACGAACGCGGAGACCGCAAACGTCATCGGCGACTCGATGACGATCGTGATGCCCGTCGTCGTGCTGTTGTTGCTGCTGTTCTTGATCGTTGCCTACCGCGACCCGATCGATCTCTCCCTCGGGCTGGTGTCGCTTCTCATGACGGTCATCTGGACGTTTGGGTTCCTCGGGTTCTCCGGAATTCCATTCAACCAACAGATGATCTCGGTGCCGGTGTTACTATTGGCGGTCGGCGTCGACTTCGGGATCCACATTATCAATCGGTACCGCGAGGAGACGGTCGCCGGATTCGAGGCCACGGAGGCGATGCGAGAGGCGAACAACCAACTGATGATCGCGTTCGTGATCGTCACGGTCACGACCGTGTTCGGCTTCGGCGCGAACGTGATCTCCGATCTCACGCCGATCCGGAATCTGGGGATCGCCTCGGCGATCGGAATTATCTTCACGTTCCTGATCTTCGGACTGTTCTTGCCCGCGGCGAAGCTCGAGGTCGATCGCCTGCGTACGCGCTACGATGTGCCCGAGTTCAACTCGACGCCGATCTCCTCAGAGGACTCGACACTCGGCAGGGTTCTGACGTTCCCAGCACAGATCAGCAAGTACGCACCGATGGTGTTCGTCGTTGTGTTGCTCGTCACGGGCGGGATGGCCGCAGTGTACGGCAGCGGCGTCGATACCACCTTCGAGACAGAGGACTTTCTCCCGCCCGAAGAGCAACCGGACTACGTGGCCGGGCTGCCAGAGCCGTTCGCACCGAGTGAGTACACCGCTACGGAGACGCTCACCCTGCTTGAAGACCGCTTTTCGACCAACCAGGATCAGTCAGTGAAATTGTACGTCGAGGGGAACTTCGAAGAAGGACACGCACTAAAAGCGCTCGACAACCCGAACGACGACGCACCGGGAGCACTCGCAGTCGGAGAGGGGGGAGCCGCCGAACCGACCAGCATCGTGACGGTCATCCAGTCACAGGCCGAGTCGGATTCGGAATTTGGCGAGTTAGTCGCCCGTAACGACGTGGACGGTGACGGAGTCCCTGATCGTAATCTCGATCAGATCTACGACGAACTGTTCGCCTCGTCGGCTGGCGACCGCGCCGAAGAGTACCTCACCCCTGACCGCCGGAGCGCCCAAGTCGACTACGCGATCGACGCGGACGCCACACAGGCTGAAGCTGCAGGCGATACTCGCGAGTTCGCCGAGAGATTCCGCTTTGAGACGACCGCGACCGGTCAGGTCGTCGTCTTCGACGCCGTGACAGACATTATCTTCAACTCGGCGATACAAGGGTTGATCGTTGCGATGGGGTTGACGGGAATCTTCCTCGTCGTTTCGTACGCCGTCTTAGAAGGCAAGCCCTTGCTTGGGATCGTGAATGTCTTCCCGATCCTGATTGCGGTCGCCTTCCTGCTCGCGACGATGCGTGCGCTCGGGATGTCACTCAATGCGCTCACCGCGACAATTCTGTCCATCTCGATCGGGCTCGGAATCGCGTACTCGGTCCACGCCACCCATCGGTTCATCGACGAATTCAATGCGGGAGCGGATGCCCACGAATCGATGATAATCACACTGTCAGGGACGGGTGGTGCCTTACTCGGTAGTATGCTCACCACCTCGCTTGGCACAGGGGCTCTCGCGCTCGCTATTACCCCCGTGCTTGGTGATTTCGGACTGTTGATGGCACTGAGTGTGGTATACTCGTTCGTGTTCACCGTCGTGGCGTTACCGCCAGCTGTTCTCCTGTGGGAACGGTACCACAGTACACTGACGCGGCTCCCCACGCTGATGCCCAGCTGAGGAGATCGCGCAGTGTCCGTTGTCTCTCACAGTCTTCGTATCGGGCGTAGGCTCGTTGCGGGCGATAACAGGACGAACTCTCTGTTTCCCAAACTGTTTCAGCAACACCCGAACAGACACTGCTGAGGTGCGGCCCCGCTTAGTATCCCAACTCCGGTCGGGATTCCCCGGTCTACAGGGGGAGAAGGATGTCAATCACTCCACCGTCACGCTTTTCGCCAGATTCCGTGGCTTGTCGATCGGCCGGCCCTTCTCGTTGGCGACGTGATAGGCGAATAACTGGAGGTAGACGTTTGCCACCAACGGTTCGAGAACACCCACCTCGGGCACGTCAAACGACACGTCGAGCGTGTCGTACTCATCGTCCGCCGAAACACATCCTAACGCGGGCGCGCCACGCGTCTGCGCCTCGGTGACGTTGTTCATCGTCTCGTCGGCCCGTGCGCCTGCGGTCAACACTGCCACCACGGGCGTCGCTGGCGTCACCAGCGCGAGCGGGCCGTGTTTGAGTTCGCCCGCAGCGAACCCCTCGGCGTGGTCGTAGGAAATCTCTTTGAGCTTTAACGCGCCCTCGAGAGCCACGGGGACGCCGAGCGCCCGTCCAACGAAAAAGAACGCCTCGCTGTCTTGGTACTCTTGTGCGGCCTCGCGGACCTGTGGTTCCTCGTCGAGCACCTGCTGCACCGCCCCGGGTAACCCCTGCAGGTCCGCTAGCACGGAACGCGCGGCGGCGGCCCCGAGCGCGCCGCGGTCGCGTCCCACGGCCACCGCGAGCATCGCGAGCGTCGCCACCTGCGAGGCGAACGTCTTTGTCGCGGCCACGCCGATCTCCGGGCCAGCGCGGATGAACGCGGTGTTGTCGACTTCCCGCGTGACGGTGCTTCCCAGAGTATTGGTCACGGCGACCGTCCGCGCGCCCGCGGCGTTCGCGCGCCGCACCGCGCCGAGCGTGTCGGCGGTCTCTCCGCTCTGAGTCACGGCGACAACGAGCGTCCGGTCCGGGCTGCGCCCCGCGCCGAACGCGTACTCGCTTGCGATCTCGACGGTGGCGCGCACGCCCGAGAGCTCCTCGAACAATTGCGCCGCGTACCGACCGGCGTAGTTGGAGGTGCCGCAGGCGACGATCTGGATCTCCTCGACGTCGGCGAGAAAGCCCGGCGGGAACGAGACGTCGAGGTCGACGTCGCCGCTGGTGGTGTCGAGCCGCCCGGCGAGCGTCTGCCGGAGCGCCTCGGGCTGCTCGTGGATTTCTTTGCGCATATAGTGGTCGTAGCCACCCTTCTCTGCGGCGTCGGCCTCCCACGTCACGGTTTCGGTCCCGCGGTCGACCACCTCGCCGTCAGCAACGATCGCGACGCCATCGGCCGAGAGCGCCGCCACGTCGCCGTCTTCGAGGTACGTGACATCGCGGGTGTGCTCAAGGAAGGCCGTAACGTCGCTGGCGACGAACGTCGCGTCCGCACCACGGCCCAACACGAGCGGGCTTCCGCGCCGTGCGACGACGATCTGATCGTCCCCCTCGCGAACCGCACAGATCGCGTAGCTTCCCTCGAGGCGGTCCTCGACGCGCTGGACCGCAGCCAGCAGGTCGGCGTCGGGGTCAGCGACGAGTTCGTCTTCGATCAGGTGCGGGATCACCTCGGTGTCGGTGTCGCTCGTGCACTCGTGGGCCGATAGCTCGCGTTTGAGCGTCTCGTAGTTCTCGACGATGCCGTTGTGGACGACGGCGACGTCGCCCACACAGTCCGTGTGCGGATGCGCGTTCGCGTCTGTCGGCGGGCCGTGCGTGCTCCAGCGCGTGTGGCCGACACCGTGCGTCGCGTCGGGCACGTCGGGAACCGTCAGCGCGTCGACCTCGCCGGATCGCTTCGCGACGGTGAGCCCGCTCGTCGCGCCCACAAGCGCGACGCCCGCGGAGTCGTAGCCGCGATACTCGAGGTTTGTGAGCCCGCGGTGAACGATGTCGCCGACGGTCTCACCGCCGCCGTCACTAGCCGTCCCGTCCTTGTCGCCGTCTGTGCCGCCACCGACGTAGCCGATGATCCCACACATCCTTATCCCCTCCTGACGACCGCGTCGGATTCAACGCGGCCGTCGATCACGACTCCCGCCTCGGCCCGAACGCCGTCGCCGACGACCGCGCCCTCGGTGAGCGTCGCGCCGCCGCCGACCGACGCGTTGTCCCCGACCACACCGCTGAGTTCGACGTCGCGGTGGACCGCGTCGCCGACGACCATTTCTGACGCGCCGCCGGCGACCGTCACATTGGGCCCGATACGGGCGTTGCCGGCCACGACGGCGTCGCGAACGACCGCGCCCGCACCGATGACGGCATCGGGAAAGACGACCGCGTTCTCGACGACCGCGTTCGCTTCGATCGTCGCGTTGCTCCCGATTGCCGTGCTCCCGCCGATCGTGACGTTCGCGCCGACGCGAACGGTGCCCGCGAGCACCACGTCGGCAGCGGTACTCACCGACTCGCCGAGCGACGGCGCGTCACTGTCCGGCTTGTTCTCTTCGATCACGCCTGCGTTGACCGTCAGCAGGTCCCAGAGGTTCGACACGTCGAGCCACCGGCCGTCGTACGACACCGCTCTGACGCCGCGTTCGCGAGCGATGTCGGTGAGCGTGGCCGTCAGCGCCAGCTCGCCAGTCACGTCGGTCTCGCGGATCGCATCGAAGATAGCCGCCGAGAACCCGTACACACCGGCGTTGATTCGGTTGGTGGTGACTGGTCCCTCAGGCTTTTCTTCAATTTGTGTCACCCGGCCGTCGCCGTCGCTACTCACGACACCGTACTCGCGCGGGCGTGCTGCGGTCGTGACCGCCATCGCCGGAAACTCATCCTCACGAACGCGATCGCAGATCCGTGAGATGATCGACGGATCGACGATCCGGTCGCCGTTGAGCACGAGAAAGGTGTCGTCAACTGCTGACTCGGCCTGTAACACGGCGTGGCCGGTGCCGAGCTGGGTCGCCTGTTCGACGTACTCGATCGTGACGTCCCAGTCGTCGCCGTCGCCGAAGTGATTCCGGATGCGCTCCTGCCGGTAGCCGACGACGAGGACGATACGCTCGATGCCGGCCGCGGCGACGGCCTTGACGACGTGTTCGAGCAGCGGCCGGTTCGCCACCGGAATCATCGGCTTCGGTCGTCGGTTCGTCAACGGCTTCAGCCGGCGCCCCTCACCGGCTGCGAGAATTACTGCGGTCACGGGGTCTTCGCTCATGCTGTAGCCGTCGCCCGCCCGCGGTTTAAATCGCTCGCGGTTGGTTTCGCGGTGGAGTCAGTTCTCCCGTCGACGGACGCCGGATCCACTACCAGCGAACAGCTGACGGGACTCTCCCGGTCGCTACTCGGACAGCCGGTCGCGCGTCAGTACTTCTCCGGGATCGGTCGTCTCGCCCGCACCCAGCTTGACGCCGGCGTTTAGCGACGTATTAATCCCGGTCTTTGCGGCGTCGCCGACGATCGCACCGAGCTTCCGACGGCCGGTGTCGACGGACTCGCCTTTCACCCGCAGTCGGACGTTTGCGTCGTCGTGCCGGAGGTTCGCCACGTTCGTCCCCGCACCGACGTTCACGTCGCGACCGAGCACCGAGTCACCGACGTACGAGAGGTGTCCGACAGACGCGTCTGCCATCAGCACCGAGTTTTTCACCTCGACCGAGTGGCCGACGTGTGCACCCGGTCCCACAACCGTCGAGCCGCGGAGGTACGCATTTGGTCCGACCTCCGCGCCCTCACGAATCAGCACAGGCCCTTCGACGTACGCTCCCGAGCGGACGGTCGCCCCGCCTTCGACGAGGACTGGACCGTGAAGGTGCACGCCCTCCTCGACGGTTCCGACCTGCTTGACCCCGTCAGCAAACTCAGCGAGCGCCAGTTCGTTCGCCGCCAGTACCTCCCACGGGCGCCCGACGTCGAGCCACGTTCCCTCGTAGGAGGCCACATCGATCCGGTGGCCGTCGGTGAGGAGGTGCTCGATCGTCGTCGTGATCTCGTACTCGCCGCGCTCGCTCGTGGGCGTCCGCTCGATGTACTCGAACACCGACGGCTCGAACGCGTAACAGCCGACGTTCGCGAGGGTCGTCGGTGGATCCGCCGGCTTCTCGACAATCTCCGCGAGCGAGCCGTCCTCGGCCGTCGATATCACGCCGTACGCCCGCGGGTCTGGGACCTCGGTGGCCGCGACGGCCGTCCCCGCCGCATCGGCGAGCGCGCGCGGCAGCGACGCGTCCACGATCACGTCGCCGTTGAGCACGAGGAAGTCCTCGTCGACGACGGGGTCGGCCTGGGCTACCGCGTGGGCCGTCCCCAACGCCTCCTCCTGTCGGACGTAGGTAATCGGGTGATCGCGGTACGACTCGCCGATCGCTTCGCGGATCGCCGCGCCGCGGTAGCCGGTGACGACGACGAACTCGTCCACGACGTCGATCGCGGTGTCGAACACGCGTTCGAGCAGTGTTCGGTCCCCGACCGGCAGCAGCGGTTTCGGACGACGGTCCGTCAGCGGCCGCATGCGGGTCCCGCGGCCGGCCGCGAGCACGACTCCGTACATGTCCAGTTGCGATGGCGGGCCGGGTTTTATCGGCTCCGGTACTGGCGCGCGGTTTGTCTGGTTTCGTCGTGCGAGAGGACGATGGACACAGCGGTGAACGGTGCGGTGATTCTCGGTCGAAGGACAGCTCAGAGTCACCCGACGAGGGACACGAATAACGGCTGTTAGCACAGTCCGGCGTCCTCCTGTTCGACCGCGAGAGTGGGTCGTTCAAACCGAGAGGGCAGGGAGAGTGTGAACCCTGATCTCCCACCCGTCGAGATTCCTCCGGCTCCAAGCGGAGGAGGATGTCACGGAAGAACATATCGCTAGTCACGTGTGGGCCGCACGCTCTAAGTCGTTGAACGGGGGCCCGTTGTGGGTCACACTCCCAGTCAGCCCGAGTGGGAACTGACGAAGCGTTCCCAACACTGCCGCAGCAGCGAATGAGATCGTCGGTGTGCTACGCGGTTGATTCGATAATGAAGCGTTTGCCTTCGACGTCTTCGACGAGCGCGCCCCACCCACCAACAGTGAGCGTGTCGCCGTCGACATCGAGTGTGATTGTGGCTTGTTCGATGAAGCGTTCCAGGGGGGTGAGTCCGTTGTGGTAATCAACGTAGTCCAGATCGATCACGTGACCGATGATTTCTCGTTCAACGCCGGAGGCACGGTCGACGCCGATGACGCGGAGGGCAACGCCATGACCGTCGTCGATGAGAGGCACGAGCCGGTCGATACACTCTCGAATGTTTGTGTACGCGGCGGGAAGGGACTCAGTGCGGTCGTCGTAGACTGTTTCCCAGGTTTCCCAGAGCCCGAGCTGGAAGAACAGGTCGAAGACGCGCGAGAGTGAGTAGTCGTTGACCATGACGCCGTACTCGTGTGCGGGGTGGAGTGAGCGTTCGGGCGCGTACCGGATGTGCATGCGGTCGGCGATCACGACGAACGGTGTCGGGAGTCGTCGGTACCGGACTTCCGTGGCGAGTCCGCTGAAGTCGATGGGTAACTCCGCAGGTTCGATGTCGGCGTTGTCGCCCGGAGAAAGTGCGAGTTTGATGTGGACGCCGCGGTCGTACGCGTCGGCGAGCGCGTCTCGGAGTTCGTAGAATTGTTCGAGATCGAGAGCGATTTGCAGTTCGGTTTCCGCGTCTTCGATCGCGTCGCGTGATCGGTCGTAGATCGCGGAGAGTGGCCTGACGACGCTTACTTGATGGTTTTCGACGGTCGGACGTTCCCAGCGTTCTTGCACGGCGTCGGAGGCGTCAGTGATAGTGTCGGCGTAGTCGTCGAGGTCAGCGATAACTTCGGACGGGTCGCCGGCGCGGGCGTGCAGGTTCCCGTCTTCGTATGTTTCGACGTATTCGCGCGCTTCGAGTTCACGGAGGACGTCGTAGATGCGTGCTTGCGGGACGTCGCACGCGTCAGCGATTTCTGTGGCGGCGGCGCTTCCGAGTTCGAGAAGCGTGATGTACGCGTCTGCTTCGTACTGTGTGAGGCCTGTGTCTTGGAGGACGTCTCGAAGCCGGTCCTTCTCCATATCGGGCGTTGGAGACATTCGGTGTTAAAGGAGGGCACCTGAGGGCAGTGATTCGGTTTCACGGGCCCGGTTGAAGATCACGTCGCCGCCTTCGTCGAACACGTTCACGTCGCCGCCTTCGTCGAACACGTGGATCCGGTCGTGCGGGAGTTTCAGGCGGACGGATTGCCCGGCTTCGACGTCGTATTCGCCGGGGACGAGCGAAGTCATGCTGTGGGAGCCGACAGAGAGGTGGAGGACGCTCTCTTTGCCCATCGGCTCGACGACATCGACGTGTGCTTCGATCGTTTCGGGGCCGCGGTCACCGGCGATTGTGATGTCTTCAGGGCGGATACCGAGGGTGATGGTGTCGTGGGTTGAGGCGGCCGCATCACGGATGCGTTCCGTTTGCTCGTCGGTGAACCCGTATTCGACTGTGTCGCCAGTGCCGGTGCCGCGCTCCGGGTGAAATGAGAGATCGAGGAAGTTCATCGAGGGAGAGCCGATGAATCCGGCGACGAACGTGTTCGCGGGTTCATGGTAGCATTCGAGCGGGGTTGCGAGTTGTTGGAGCTTACCGTCGTTGAGCACCGCGATCCGGTCGCCCATCGTCATGGCTTCCGTCTGGTCGTGCGTGACGTAGACGGTGGCGACGTCGAGTTGGTTTTGGAGTTGTTGGAGCTCGGTCCGCATTTGGGTTCGGAGTTTCGCATCGAGGTTGCTGAGCGGTTCGTCCATGAGGAAGACGGCTGGTTCGCGGACGATGGCGCGGCCAAGTGCGACCCGTTGTTTTTGTCCGCCGGACAGCGCGGATGGGAGTCGATCGAGGAGCTCAGGGATGCCGAGCATCTCCGCGGCGCTGGTTACGCGGTCTTCGATTTCGTCAGCAGGAAGCTCGGTCGTCATTTGTAAACCAAAAGACATGTTTTCTTCGACGGACATGTGCGGGTACAACGCGTAGTTTTGGAACACCATCGCAATGTCCCGATCTTTTGGTTTCTCGTCGGTGACGTCTTCGTCGCCGATTGTGACGGTGCCTTCCGTCACAGTTTCGAGGCCGGCGAGCAGTCGAAGTGTAGTCGATTTCCCACACCCTGACGGACCGACGAGGACGAGGAATTCGCCGTCTTCGATCGCTATTGAGAGGTCGTCGACGGCGACGACACTTTCTGTGCCCGTATCGAACCGCTTTGTCACGTTCTCGTAAGTGGCGTGTGCCATTCTCTTACACGAAGACGTGACTCCACACACATAGTTGTTACTACTGTAGTAGTGTGAGTAGAGTTTTTATATGGAATCAGAATCCTGCGAGCCACGGGAGAAACTCAGGGACGAGATACCAGAACCACTGGAACGCCCAGGCTAATCCCATCCAAAACAACCCCCAATACGGGGCGGGAAATGCTGGGCGGACGGGCCACTCGCTGCCCTGATGGTCCATCCCTTTCGGGTACACGTAATCCGCGAGTAAGTGGAGAACCAGTCCCACTGTCACGAAATGGATACTGCGTTCGACAACAGGAGTTAACAGGTCGCCTTGACGGAGGCTCCAGTGTGCGACTGCAGGAAGGAACAACGAATGGGCAAGCCACGACCGATGGCATCGCTCATCAACCGTATCGAGCTCGGGGAGTAACGCACCGACGACGAGCGGAACGACGATCAGCGGGTGATGACCGAGAAGTACCGCGATGAACGCCACCGGAACACAAGACGTGAGGTGGAACTCCCGGCTCGTCACGCGACATCACCGCGCTGATACGCCAGCACGACGGACCGAGCGCCGCCCCCGTTCAACTCCGTGTACACGAGCACTTCTAACAGCGCCAGTAAGCCGAACAACAAGAGCGGTACCGCGATAACGAGCGCAAGACAAAGCGCGCTGACTGCGACGACCGTCGTCGCGTGCAACACGGTGAACGACGGCGTCGAAAACAGATGATAAACTGAGTCACGACCGGCCGTGAGGAGTGACACAGACGAGTCGAGTGAGACGAGTGTTGCGGTCCGGAGCGTCACGATGACGACGGTCGTGAGGACGTAGACGCCCGCGGCCGCTGCCAGGAGGACCCACGGGTTCCCGGACTCACCGGCTGCGAGCACATACCACGTGAAGGACGCAACCGCGCCCCAGACAATGAGTCCAAGCGGTGCCCCGCGAACCGCCGTCTCTGTGAACGTCGTCCTGTACAGTTGGAGTCGCTCGCGTTCAGTGAGACGGACCCCGTTGCGCCGGGCATCGACGACACGGCGAAGGGTGGTTACTGCCGCAATAATGCCCCCACCGAGTCCGACCACACTCACTGCGGTCACCGTCGTGAGCAGACTCACGAGTATGACGGTGACGAGTTCCGAGTAGGCGACGCGGAGGAACCCAGACAGCGTCACGACCGGGTCCGACGTGGGTTGTGTAGTCATCGTAATCGGGGTATCGTCGCGAGTACGTGGTTATTGTGCTGGATTCGGGAGTGGGTGTTGTGTAATTGCGCGGTGTAACGCGAACGGCGTCGCCGCAGCCCACGCTTGCGGTTCACACGCTTCGCCGTATTCCACTGGAGTTGTCGTCTCGTCTCGATCGAACCCCGCAAACAGTTCCGGTAGCCGGTTGTTCCCACGAGCGCGAGCCACCTCAACGAGACCGCGCGCGACCTGGCGGGCGTCGTCTTGCCGGCCTGCCGCCGCGATGCCGAGCACGCAAAGCGAGTTATCGTGCGGCCATACGCTCCCGCGGTGGTAGCTTTGTGAATTATACGCGGCATGCGTCCGAGACAGGGTCCGAATCCCCCACCCGGTGAACATATCCTGGCTCAGTAATCGGTCGACGACGGCGTCCTCGCGGTGATCGGGAACGATACCACTCCAGAGACAGTGTCCCGGATTCGAGGTAACTGTGGTGACTGGCTCGTTGTCGCCGTCAAGCGCTACGGCATAGAATTGCTCGTCCGAAAGCCAGAACGCGTCATCGAATTGCCGTTGTAGCTCAGTTGCGTCCCGACGGAGGACGTCCGCATGGTCCTCGTCACCCATCACCCTTTCGGCGAGATCGGCGGCACGGTTCCGCGCGTCGTAGGCGTACCCCTGGACTTCCGCGACGGCAAGCGGTCCGGTCGGATGTGAACCATCGGCGTGAACGATACCGTCACCGCTGTCTTTCCACGCCTGATGCGTGAGCCCGTGCCCGTCGTGGTCTGCCGGGTATTCGAGGAATCCATCGCCGTCTGTATCCCCGTGGTCGGTGAGCCAGTTGAGTGCAGCCTCGACGTGGGGCCATAACTCACGGACGAACGCGTCATCACCCGTGTACCTCCAGACCTCGTGCACGAGAACGACGAAGAGGGGCGTGGCATCGACAGTTCCGTAGTACGGTGAATGCGGCGTTTCCTCGCGGATCGTTGTCTCACCGGATCGGGTTTCGTGCAGGATTTTCCCCGGTGTCGCTGCGCGGAAGTCATCGGACTCGCTAGCTTGGTGTGCGGCGAGGTATCGGCACGTGGCTTTCGCAATGTCCGGTCGAACCTGCAGTGACTGGAAGGCGGCGATGAGCGAATCTCGCCCAAAGACTGTGGCGAACCACGGCACGCCGGCCGCGAGCACCGGGCCGTATTCGGTGTCAAGGGTGAGCTCAAGCAGGTTCCGCTCTGCCTCCTGTAACACCGGGTCCCAGTCGTCGCGTGACGGTGAAGTGGTTTGGGCGTCCCAGTCGGCTTCTCGCCGGTGGACTGCTGTTCGCGTCGCTTCGAACGCTTCGGCGGGGGTGCTCGATTGCTCGCCAGGCGTTGTTACGACGTGGAACGTCGCGTCCGTGTGGGCGGCGAGCGTCAGTGTCGCCGTGATCGTCGCGTCAGAGCGGCCGGGCGCAGTGTCTACGGAAACGGTCGTTGTGTCGGCTGCGGCCGCCACGTCAGTGACGAGTGTCGTCGCCCAGTCGTAGTCGATGTCGGATGGGTCGTACGAAAAGACTGCGCCAGCGACGTGTTCGGTGGTCGTACCGGAGCCGGGCTGTGGCTCGATAGCGGTTGCACGGATATCGCGGCTCCGGGTAGCTTCGTGTCCGCGGACTTCAAACAGGTCATCGAAGCGTGTTCCGGCCGTGAGAGTGAGGTCGATCGTGCGGTCTCGCGACGTCAGGTTAGAGACGGTAACCCGCTCGACGAGCGTATTCTCAACGACTTGATGCCGCTTGACGTGGACGGTTCGAGAGCCGTTCTCGATGGGCGAGCCTGCGTGAAGGATGCGCTCCCCGGGTCTCGGGGCGACGTTTTCGAGCGATTCGAGGGTCTGGTCGGTAGATAGCGAGTACCCGTCGAGGTGCTGCGTGTCGGCGTGGTAGAATCCGTCGTGGGACCGGTCCGGAGTTCCATCCTCATTGGTGACGAGGAAGGTAGATCCGTTGACGACCGTGCTATCCGATTTCATACTCCTGTAGCATACCCGTTGGTATATAAATAATGGGTATACAACTACTGGAGTAGTTTGAGTAACCAAGGATTTATAATGATAGAGTAGAACATCCGAGGTAGTCATGACAGACCATGTCACAAACGGGTCGACGTACACACGGCGACGCGTGCTCGGGGGCGCAGCAACTGCCGGGGGAATCGCACTCGCAGGCTGTTCCGACGGCGGCGACGGTTCCGAAGGAGCCGTCGAAGCCGAGGGGAGCGCTGAACTGGAACTCACCGGCTGGGCAGCTGATGACACCGAAGCGGATCTCGTCCGTGGACTTGCGGAGAATTTCGACGAGAACCACGACGAGATCAGCGTTACGTATGAACCCGTTCAATCGGAGTACGAACAAACGATGCGGAGCCGTCTCGGCGGTGGCGAAGCGCCGGACGTGTTCTACCTCGATGCGTCGTATTTCAGCTCCTTCGCCGACGAGGACGTGCTGCTGGATCTCGACCCGCTCACGGAAGTCGACGAGTACGACGTCGGCGACATTTTCGATCCGCTGCTGGAGGCGTTCCGGTTCGACGGGACGCTGTACGGCATCCCGAAAGACTTCTCGACGCTGTCGCTCTATTACAACGAATCGATCCTTGAGGAGGCGGGCGTCGACGAAGTGCCGGAGTCGTGGGGCGGACTCCAAGATGCACTCACCGCGATCGACGACACGGGAAGCGTCGACGCGCCGATGGTCGAGTTTGCCAACGCCCGCATGTTCTGGTCGCTCCTCCACCAAAACGGCGGGCAGGTCCTCTCAGACGACGGGAGCGAACTCCTGTTGGACTCACAGGAGTGCATCGAAGCGCTCGAATTTATGATCGAACTGCGCGACGACGAGGTACTCGCGGTACCGAGCGAAATCGGCGTCGACTGGCACGGACAAGCGATCGGTACCGAAGCGACCGCGATGGCCGTCATCGGTCCGTGGGCCCTTCCGGCCCTGGAAGGCGACTTCGAGGAGGTCGAAAGCGACATCGGCGTCGCACACATTCCGTACCCGTCGAGTGGCGAACGCGCCACCGCCGCCTACACGGTGTCGTACAGCTGCGCCGCAGACACTGACGCACCCGGTGCGTCGAGAGAGCTGGTCACCGAGCTCACAGACGACGAGGGGATGGCGGAGTGGGCGCGACAGGGGCTCGCGCTGTCCGCTCGCGAGTCGCACGCCGACCTCGACTACTACGCGGACCACGAGCGACGGCGCACGCACCTCGAAGCTGGGGAGTGGTCGCATCCCGTCGCCTTCGGCCCGGAGAGCAACGCTATCCTCAATCGCGTCAACCCCCTGCTGGAGGGCGCGATGCTGGACGAACAGGAGCCGGCAGAGGCCCTCGAACGCGCGACACAACAGGTGAACGACGAGGTACTCTAACCGCATGGCAACAGAGGAGACAGACACCCCGGAAGTCGAACACACCCAGACCGGCGTGGACGAGATTACGAGCGGTGCGAAGTCTCAACTCGGCTTTACTGAGGACCAGAACAACCTCATGGGACTCGCGTTCATCCTCCCGAACGTCGTCGTCTTCTCGGTGTTCCTGCTCGGGCCGGTCCTCTTCGCGTTCTACATCTCGTTCCAGGAGTGGAGCATCCTTGCCAACAGCGGCACGTTCGTCGGTCTCGACAACTACGTGGAAGTGCTACGGCCGGCTCCGGTCGGAGTCGTCGACGGGACCCTCGTCTTCAACACCGACACGCTCACGGATCCGACGGAGAACCTGTGGTGGTTCGCGCTACGAAACACGTTCATCTACGCGATCGGAACCGTCCCACTCCAGATATTCGGCGGGCTCGCAGTCGCGTTGATGCTCGACAAGCGCGTCCGCGCGAAAAAAGCGTACCGGGCCGCGTACTTTATGCCGGTGATGCTGTCGGGTGCCGCAGCCGCCGTCATGTGGCGGTGGTTCCTCGCGTCCGACGGCGTTATCAACTCGTTTCTCGAGCCGCTCGGGATCTCGCATAACTGGGCCGGCGACCCCGCAACCGCACTCGGCGCGGTCATGCTGATGGCGGTGTGGGGCGGAATCGGGTCGAACATGATCTTCTTCCTCGCCGGGTTACAGAACATTCCCGAGGAACTGTACGAGGCGGCGCGGATCGACGGGGCGTCACAGTGGGGTCGGTTCCGGCACGTCACCTGGCCGAGTCTCGGCAACACGAACTTCTTCGTCATCGTCATGGCGGTCATCGGAGCGTTCCAGGTGTTTGGTATTGCGCTGATCTTCTCCGAAGGCGGCCCGTACTACGCGACGACGACCACGGTGTTGCTCATTTACCAGCGCGCCTTCCAGGAAGGCGCGATGGGGGTCGGGGCCGCGATGTCGTTCCTGCTTTTCCTCCTCATCTTCGCGTTCAGCTACTGGCAGTACAAACGACAGGAATCAGAGGAGATCGACTACTAATGACTCACACACACGGGAGGATCGACTGATGGCACGGAGCAGCTACGAGTATCCGGGATACGAACGGGCCGGTGTCACCTACTGGTCGAAAACGGCGGCGCTGTACGCCGTCGTGACCGCCGGAGCGCTCTGGATGACACTCCCGTTCTGGTGGACGGTGACAACCGCACTGTCTGCTGACCCGACCTCAGCGGAGGTGTCGTTTATCCCGGCGACGGTAACCATCGAGAACTTCATCCAGCTGTTTGAGCGACCGGACATCCTGATCGTTCGCTGGTTCATCAACACGGTCATCTTCGCCGGTGCCGTCACCACGTTCAACCTCGTCTTCGACAGCCTTGCCGGATACGCACTGGCGAGAATCGACTTCTGGGGACGTGAGAAGCTGTTCCTCGCGTTTATCTCGACGATGATGATTCCGGGAATGGTGACGCTCATCCCCGTGTACCTGCTTCTCGTCGAACTTGACTGGGTGAACACGTACAAAGGACTGATCGCGCCGCTGATCGCCGGACCGTTCGGGATTTTCCTCCTCAGACAGCACTTCAAGAGTCTCCCGGCAGCACTCGGTGACGCGGCGAAGATCGACGGGTGTAACGAGTTTCAGACTTTCTACAAGATCTATCTACCACTCGCCAAGCCAGCGTTAGCCACGCTCGGCATCTTCACGTTCATGGGAGCGTGGAACAACTTCCAGTGGCCGGTCATCATCGCCCAAGAGAACGAGATGTACACGCTTCCGGTCGCGCTGTTCGCCGTTCGAAACCAGTACTTCGCCGAGTGGGGACTGATGATGGCGGCCGCGCTGATCATCGTCGCACCGGTGATCATCGCGTTCCTCGCCGCACAGAACTACTTCATCCGCGGCATGTCGCTGTCCGGGATGAAAGGGTAAACTCACACACCTTGTGGATACGGACTGTTCGCTGGATGAATTCCGGTGAAGAGCACGAGAACGTGTAGGGTGAGAGGCTCTGGCGAGCGTTTGAATTTGGATCAGCCCCTCGAGCGGAACGCTTTGCCTGAGCGGTATTGTCACTGAGCGCGTCGAGACGTTCCCCGAAGAGCCGAATCAGTTCGCCTGGATCTCCTCGCCGGCGCGGTCGATGAGGCCACGAGCCGTCTCGAACAGGCCGTCGGCATCGGTCTCCGCGCGCGCCTCGGCGGTGATCCGCACCAGCGGTTCGGTCCCGCTCGCACGCACGAGGAACCATCCTGACTCTGTCTCCACGCGGATGCCGTCGAGCGTCGACACGTCATCGAACTCCCCGCTGACGAGTTCTCCAACGCGCTCGACGACGGCCTGCTTCGAGTCGGTGCGTACCGAGTCTCGCCGAATCGGGTAGGTGGGGAGCTCCTCAACCAAGGCCGCGAGCGATCCCTCGGTGCTCACCAGCGCGGCAAGCGTACACGCGGCGAGGGGCCCGTCGGGACACCGCGTCTGCTCCGGCCAGATCCACGCGCCGCTGGGTTCGCCGCCGAACACGACGTCCGAGTTCGTCGTTTCGGCCGCGACGTACGCGTCGCCGACGGGCGTGTACGTCACCTCGGCACCGACGTCGGCGAGCGCGTCGGCGACGAGGAGGCTCGTGTCGATCGGGACCGCCACGCGGTCACCCGCCTCGGCCTCACGTCTGGCAAACAACGCGAGCAGCGCGTCACCGGGAACGAACCGACCACGCTCGTCGATCGCCATCATCCGATCGGCGTCGCCGTCGTGGACGATCCCGAGGTCCGCCTCGGTGGCCTCGACGACCGCGCAGGCCGTCTCACAGTTCGCGGCCGTCGGCTCGCTCGGCCGCCCCGGGAATCGGCCGTCCCGCTGCGCGTTGAGCGTCTCCACGTCACAGCCGGCCGCGTGGAGCGCGTCGGCGGTAACGCGACCGACGCCGTTCCCGACGTCGACGACGACGGTGAGGTCGCCCGGGAGCGCGACCGACTCGCGGAGCGCGCGCTCGTGGTGGGCGTGAGCACCCTCCTGCCGGCGGTACTCGCCGAGTTCGTCCCACGCGGCGAGGTCGAACGCCTGCGTCTCGACGAGCGTCGTGATGCGAGCGTTCGCGTCCTCGTCGAACGCGCGCCCGTCGGCCGCCCAGAGCTTGATCCCGTTGTCGGGGGGCGGATTGTGCGAGGCGGTGATGACGACGCCGGCGTCGGCGCCCTCGCGGACGACGCTGCGCGCAACGGTCGGCGTCGGCTGGACACCCACGTCGACCACGTCGCCGCCACACTCGGTGACCCCGGCCGACAGGGCGCGACTCAGCGTGCGCCCGCTCTCGCGTACGTCACGCCCGAGGACGACCGTGTCGGCGCCGTCTGCCACTAATGCACGCCCGATATCGAGCGCGAGCGCGGCAGTGATCACCTCGCCAACGCGGCCCCGAACGCCGCTGGTTCCGAACATACCGCGGTTTCTCCGTGGGGCGAAAAGACGCTTCGGGTCCCGATGAGAGTGATGTCCGGTCGTGTCCCGAACTGAGATACGAACACGGAGAGTGGGCCGCAAACGAACCGCCGGGTTCACGAACCGAAGCCATAATCGTTCTGGCTCAACAATATTGGTCCATGCAGAACAAGCGCGTTCTCGTCACGGGCGGCGCGGGCTTCATCGGATCGAACCTCGCGAACCGCCTCGCGAGCGACAACGACGTGATCGCCGTCGACGACGCGTACCTCGGGACGGCCGAGAACCTCGATCCCGACGTCGAGTTCGTCGAGGCGGACGTCCTCGACGACGACTTCCCCGCCGACGTCGACGTCGTCTTCCACCTCGCCGCGCTCTCCTCGCGGAACATGCACGAGGAGGACCCTCAGCGCGGCTGCCGCGTCAACGTCGAGGGGTTCGTCAACGCCGTCGAGCGCGCCCGCCGCGAGGGGTGTGACACCGTCGTCTACGCCTCCACCTCATCCATCTACGGCAGCCGCACCGAGCCCTCGCCCGTCGACATGGACGTGGAGGCGCACACCGCCTACGAGGCCTCCAAGCTCGCGCGCGAGCGCTACGGGGAGTACTACGCCAACCACCACGGGATGAACGTGGCGGGCCTCCGCTTCTTCTCCGTGTATCAGGGCTTCGGCGGCAACGAGAAGCACAAGGGCGAGTACGCGAACACGGTCGCGCAGTTCGCCGACGCGATCGCCTCTGGCGAGGCGCCCGAGCTGTTCGGCGACGGCAGCCAGACGCGCGACTTCACGCACGTCTCGGACGTGGCCCGCGCCTGCGAGCTCGCCGCCGACCACGAGATCACGGGCGTGTACAACGTCGGCACCCAGGAGGCGTACTCGTTCAACGAGATGGTCGCGATGATCAACGACGCGCTCGGCACCGACGTCGACCCCGAGTACATCGAGTGCCCCTTCGACGGCTACGTCCACGACACGATGGCCGACTACTCGACGTTCCACGAGGCGACCGGCTGGGAGCCGCAGATCAGCTTCGAGGAGGGCGTCGAGCTGGTATGTGAGCCGTACCTGGACGGAGAAGCGCGCTGAGGCGTCGTTCGACTGCCGACGGCCGGCCGATGTCGTCTCTGGGCCGAGCGATCGTGGTGACGGTCGCCGCAGCGATTCGGCCGACATAAGCCCGACTTAAGCCGAATTCGGCGCCTATAACAATTGCTCTCGGTCGGCTTGCGGGCCCATGTCCGACCGCGAGGTCGCCGTCAGCGGTGTCTGTCTGCTAGTGGTCGTCGCAGCAGTAGCGCTCACTGGGGGCGTCGGCGTCTCGGCCGCTGAAAACGCCGAGTTCCACGTGACGGACGACGACCTGGAGAAAGACACGACCCTCGGGGACGATCGCGCGACAGTCATCTTGAGCGGCGAGAACGTCGGTAACGGGACGGCCGACGCTGAGGAGCCCGACAACGCTGGCTCCGACGACGCTACCAATTCTAGCTCCGACGACGATGAGGAGTCAGACAAGCCGGAAGAGACAGGCGATTCCGACGATCCCGATGGATCGGACGAGTCCGATGAGTCCGAGGAACAGGACGAGTCCGATGAGTCCGAGGAACAGGACGAGTCCGATGAGTCTGAGGAATCCGATGAGTCTGACGAGTCCAATGAATCAGATGACGCTGACGGGTCAGACGATGCTGAGGAATCGGGCGATGCGAACGATCCCGACGATTCCGGGGAGTCAGACGACTCGGAGGAGCAGAACGACGCTGAGGAGCCAAACGAGACGGACGAATCGGACGAGTCGAGCGATCGCGAAGAACCAGACGATTCTGACGGTTCGGACGATTCCGAGGAATCAGACGACTCCGAGGAGTCAACTGAGCCCGAGGAGACGAACGGCTCCGACGGTTCAGAGGAGCGAGACGACTCCGCGGAACAGGACGAGCCAGACGAGCCTGAAGAGTCGGATCAGGAATCGGACAACGCTGACGGTTCTGAGGGGCCAGACGAGACGAACGAATCGGACGATTCCGAGGAACCGGATGGGCCAGACGATTCCGAGGAGCCAGGCGACGCTGACGAGCCGGAAGAGTCGAACGGTTCTGATGACCAGGACGAACCGGACGAGTCGGACGATTCCGAGGGGTCAAACGAGACTGACGAACCGGATGAGTCTGAAGATTCTGAGGAGTCGGAAGATTCCGACGATTCCGAGGAACCGGACGACTCTGGAGAATCAGATGAGCCTGAAGAGCCAAACGAACCTGCCGAGTCTGAAGAGCCGAACGAATCTGATGACCAGGACGAACCGAACGAGTCTGAGAACTCCGAGGAATCGAATGGGACAGACGAACCGGACGAGTCGGATGAATCCGAGGAGCCAGAGGGGGCAAACGGCTCGGACGACCCTGCGGAACCGGGAGATCCCGACAATTCTGAGGAATCGGACGATCCTGAAGAGTCAGATGAGTCTGAGGGGTCGAGCGATTCCAACGATTCTGACGAGCCAGAAGAGTCGAACGAATCTGCTGACCAGGATGAACCGGCCGATCCTGAGAATCCGAACAACTCCGAAGAGTCAAATGAGACAGACGAACCGGACGAGTCGGACGGTTCCGATGAAAAGGACGAATCAAACGGCTCGGACGACTCTGCGGAACCGGACGACTCGGACGGGACCGGGGAACCGGCCGATCCTGGAGAATCAGATGAACCCGAGGGGTCGAACGGTTCCGAGGAACCGGATGGGCCAGCCGATTCCGGGGAGTCAGATGACGCGGAGGAACCGAACGACGCTGACGAGTCGGAAGAGGCGAACGAATCAGCTGACCAGGGAGAACAAGACGCGTCGGACGATTCCGAGAGATCAAACGAGGCTGACGAACCGGACGAATCGAGCGATTCCGAGGAATCTGACGGTTCGGACGACCAAGAGGAATCGGACGACCCAGAGGAGCCGGACGAGCCAGATGATTCTGAAGAATCTGACGAGTCAGAGGAATCTGAGGAAATGGACGATCCTGAAGATTCAGATGAACCCGAGGAGTCGGACGATTCGGACGATTCCGAGGAGTCAGACGACTCGGAGGAGCAGGACGATTCCGAGGAACCGAATGAGTCTGAAGAGCCGAACGAATCTGGAGAGCGGGACGAGCCGACCGAGTCAGATGAGCCGGAGGAGTCAGATGAGACGGATGAAGGGGACGAGTCGGACGAGCCTGCGGAACAAGACGAGTCGGACGAGCCCGCGGAACAAGACGAGCCGGACGATTCTGGAGAGTCTCAAGAGTCGCACGATTCCGACAGTACCGAGGAGTCTGATGGCTCTGAGGAACAGGACGAATCGGACGACGCAGACGAGCCAGGGGAGTCGGTCGATCCAGACGACCCCGGGAGCGTGGAGATCGTCGAGAGTGAGGTGCCGGCGGATCGCGTCAGGGTCGGCTACGAGACGACGCTCCGGACGACGGTCGAGAACCCCAGCGACCGTCCGGCGACCCGGACCCTCACCGTGGCGATGCACGACGACCCCGTCGCCGAACGAGAGGTGTCGCTCGACCCGGGTGAGAGTGCGACGCTCGAGATCGCGTTCGTGCCGCCCGAGAGCGGAACGGTGTCACTCGAGGGGGACGAGGTGGGCTCGATCGAGCTGTTCAGCGGGAGCGACAACGAGACGACGTCGCTGGACTCCGAGACGGAGTCGGGTGTTCCGGGATTCGGCGTAATCGCCGCGGTGCTCGCGGTGGCCGTGACGGCGCTCGCGGCCCGGAGACGGCGGTCGTAACCGGACGGGTGCCTGCGCTCGATTTTACGGGGCGTCGAACCGCGACGGCGTGGAGAGGGTTCGCGGTCGAACGGTGCGATCGGTGCGGTGAGCGGCTCCGACCGGGCGTTACATGTAACCGAGGTCGCGCAGCCGCTCCATCAGGTCCTCCTTGTCCTGGGCGCGGCCGGCGCGTTCGGTGGTGTCGTCGAGGTCCTGGAGCCAGGCGGGCTCTTCGGTCGTCTTCTCCGTGCTGACCTCGCTGCCGAGCGAGCGGAACCCGGCGAAGTACTTCGGCGAGATCGGGACGTCTTCCTGCTCGACGCCCTCGGGGAGGTCGTCGGCCGACTGGGGGACGTAGCCGTCGTCGGGGAACGCCGCGACCGTGTCGGGGACGACGTAGTTCCAGAACGCCTCCCACACGTCGGCCTCCGCGAACTGGAGGATGGGCTGGATCCGGTCGTGCGGCGGGAAGAGGTCGGGGTCGTGACGCGGCGAGAAGAACGTCTCGTCGGCGCGCGCCTCCTGTTCGTCCCAGCGCACGCCCGAGATGACGCCGTCGATGTCGTGCTCCTCCAAGGCGTTGTTGAGCGCGACCGTCTTCAGCAGGTGGTTCCCGACGTACGTGTCCAACAGGAACGGGAACGTGTCCTCCTCGTACTCGAGGATGTCTCGGATGTGGTGCTGATTCTGCTCGTTGAGCGCGTCGACGGGGATGTCGTCGCCCGGCTCGAGCCCGTGTTCTTTGACGTACGCGCCGACGTCCTCGTTGCGGGCGTAGACGAGGTCGATCTCCCACTCGTCGGCCCAGCGCTCGACGAAGTCGGTGATGTCCTCGAAGTGCTGGAAGTGGTCGATGAAGACGGCGGTGGGCTTCTCGTAGCCGTACTGCTCGGCAACCTGGTTGATGAAGTACAGGGTCAGCGTGGAGTCTTTCCCGCCCGTCCACATCACCGCGGGGTTGTCGTACTGTTCGAGGCCCTGGCGGGTGACCGCGACCGCCTTCTCGATTTTGTGTTGCAGCGACGGGTAGTCCGCCGGATCCTCGCCCTCGCCGTCGGCGTAGTCGACGTCGACGCTCGCCGGAAAGTCGTCGCTCATGTGACAGACGTATCAGCGCGAAGGTGAATAGGCCTTCTGAATCGGCGCGCGTTGCCAGCGAACGGGGAGGTCGGCGGGACTTGCCGGCGTGCGGGAGCGACGGCGCGAGTTGCCAGAACACAAGCGATATGTCCACACGACGTAACTACGGGCCATGGGACTGTTCGATCGGCTGCGCGGCGACGACGACGAGCGGGTCGTCTTCCTCGGGATCGACGGCGTACCGTACGACCTCGTGCAGGATCACCCCGACGTGTTCGAGAACCTGACCGAGATCGCCGAGACCGGGTCGGCCGGACGCTTGGAGAGCATCGTGCCGCCGGAGTCGAGCGCGTGCTGGCCGAGCCTCACCACCGGGAGAAACCCAGGTGCGACCGGCGTGTACGGCTTCCAGGACCGGGAGGTCGACTCCTACGAGACGTACGTCCCGATGGGCCGACACGTGCGGGCGACGCGGCTGTGGGACCGCGTCACGGACGCGGGCCGGGACGCGACCGTGCTCAACGTCCCCGTGACGTTCCCGCCGTCGACGCGGATCCAGCGACAGGTCTCCGGCTTCCTCTCGCCCGGCCTCGACGCCGCCGCGAGCGACGACGACGTCGAACGGGTGCTCCGGGACCGCGACTACCGCATCGACGTGAACGCGAAGCTCGGCCACGACGACGACAAGAGCGAGTTCATCGAGAACGCCAACGCCACGCTCGACGCCCGCCACGACGTGTTCACCCACTACCTCGCCGAAGACGACTGGGACCTGTTTTTCGGCGTCTACATGACCACCGACCGCGTCAACCACTTCCTGTTCGGCGACTACGCGACCGACGGCGAGTACGCCGAGGAGTTCCTCGACTTCTACCGCACGCTCGACGGGTACATCGGCGAGATACGCAACTCCCTCGACGACGACACCACCCTGATCGTCGCCTCCGACCACGGCTTCACCGAGCTGACGTGGGAGGTGAACTGCAACCAGTTCCTCGCCGACGAGGGGTGGCTCTCCTACGAGGACGACGACCACGACTCCCTCGGCGACATCGACGACGAGACGCGGGCGTACTCGCTCATCCCCGGCCGCTTCTACCTCAACCTGGAGGGCCGCGAGCCCGATGGCGTCGTCCCCGAGTCGGAGTACGAGGCGGTCCGCGAGGAGCTCGTCGACGACCTCGAGTCGCTCACCGGCCCCGACGGCCGACGGGTGTGCAAGCGGATCGTGAAAGGCGAGACCGTCTTCGACGGCGACCACGACGAGATCGCGCCCGACCTCGTCGTCATCCCGGCGGACGGCTTCGACCTGAAGTCCGGCTTCGGCGGCAAGGAGGCCGTCTTCACCGAGGGCCCCCGCAACGGGATGCACAAGTTCGAGAACTCGCTGTTGTACACCACCGACCCCGACGTCGACGTCGCGGGCTCGAACCTCTTCGACGTGACGCCGACGATCCTCGATCTCATGGAGGTCGACGTCGACGGCTCCCTCGACGGCGAGAGCCTTCTCGCGGAGTAACGCCGGCGACCGAACGGCCTCATCGGCGCCACCGCCATCCCTCTCACCCGAGCAGCGACGGCCGCTCGCCGGGCGCCGCACGAAACCCGTACCAATCGCCCCCGTCGACGACGATCAGCCGGCCGTCGACCGCGAACAGCTCGTCGGCCTCGACGCCGTCCGGGAGCGGCGCGGTCCACCGGTTCTCCCCGTCGAGGCCGACGGCGACGATCCGAGAGCCGTCGTCCTCGCCGGGGGCGGTTCCGTCCTCGCTCTCGGCCGCGTACATTCCGTCCGCGTCGGTGGCCAGCAGGTCCCCGTCGGCGAGGTCCTCGCGCTCCCACGCGAGCGCCCCCGCCCCCACGTCGACCGCTCGCACCGCTCCGGCAAGCGCGTAGTAGAGGCGACCGCCGCCGATAGCGCGCGTCGGCGGGCGGTTCGTCGGCGTCGCGACCGCGAGTTCGAAGCGTCGTTCGAGGTCGCGGTCGTACCCCGCGATAGCGTCGGCGGTCGCGTCGCCGACGACGAGCGTCCCCTCGACGGCGACCGCCCAGTCGACCCCGCCGGACACGGCCCGATCGGCGCGGCGGTCGCCCGACAGGTCGTACCGAACGACCGTCGCGGCGTCCTCGTCTGACGCCGACGATTCGGCGTCGGAGACGACCGTCCAGACGTCCTCGCCGTCGACCGCGACGCGCGCGAGAGCGCCCGCGACCGCCTCACCCTCGCCGTTCAGCGAGTCGGTCTCTCTGACGAACGCGCGGTCGCCCGTCTCGGCGTCGAACGCCGCGATTCCGCGGTCGGTGACGGCGCCGACGAGCGCGTCGCTCGCGCGGACGCCGAACGGGGTGGAGGCGGTGTCGTCGTCCGTGCCGGTCTCGTCGTCCCCGCCGGCATCCTCCCCGTCGTCGCCTCTCTCACGCGAGGACGCGGTGAGCGCCGACGGCAGGTCGGCCCGCCACCGGATCGCCTCCTCGCGCTCGTCGTCCCCGTCCCCCGTCGCGTTCGCGCTTTCGGTGTCTCCGCCCACGGTCGCGTCGTCGGACTCGGCCCCCGCCTCACGGTCGATCGCGGTCACGCGCCCACCCTCCACGGGGACGACCACCGAGTCCGAGTTGACGGCCGGCACACCGACGGCCTGCCGCTCCGTGGTCGCGTCGAGGCGGGTCTGTCCGGCGGCGTCGACGGCGGTGACGCCCGCGTTCTCGTAGTCGTACCACTCCTCGGACTCGAAGTCGTACGACGTTCCCGACTGGTTCCGCACGACGACCAGCCGGTCGGCGGTCGGGAGGAACCACCGCTCGACGGCCCCGAACGACCCGCCGCCCCCGATCGACGACTCCCACGCGAGGTCGCCGCCCCCGGGGCGGTAGCCGCAGCCGGCGAGCGCGCTCGCGACCCCGGCGCCGGTCGCCGCGAGGACGCGGCGGCGGGAGAGCGCTCCGTTCGGCTCGGGTTCTGTCACGCCGCCTCACCTGCCATCTCGCGGAGCCGGGCGATCCGCTCGCGGGTCGGCGGATGCGTCTCCGGGAACACGTCGGTGCTCACCAGCTCCTTGTCGCTGAACGCCCGGCTCTCCAGGGGCGCGACGTACAGCGCCTCGGCGCCGCCGTCGAACTTTCGGAGGTCGCGCTCGGGCACCTCGGGCATCGACTCGTCGAGCGTCGCCAGCGCGCTCGCGAGCGCCGCCGGCGACCCGGTGATCTCGGCGGCCGCGCGGTCGGCGGCGTACTCGCGGTACCGCGAGAGCACGCGGTGGATCAGGACGCTCCCGAACCAGAACATCGCCGAGACGGTGAGCGTGAGGACCGCGCTCGCGGTGATCACGACGAGCCCCACCGCGAGCGCCCGTCCGTCCCGGTCGCCGCCGGACCCGCCCCCGGCGCTGAGGAGCCTCACAAGCCCGTAGAGGACGTAGAAGGCGGCCACGGCGAGGTAGTACGTCACCGTCGGGAGCACCCACGCGACGGTCATCAGGCTGGCGTCGCGGTTCGCGAGGTGTGCGGCCTCGTGAGCCAGCACGGCGTCGCGCTCGTCGTCCTCCAGTAGCTCCAGCAGCGCGGTCGTGACGACGACGGTGCCGTCCCCGGGCGTCCCGACCGCGAAGGCGTTCGGGAGCTCCGTCTGCGCGACGGCCACGTCCGGCTTCGGGACGTCCGCCTGCGCGGCCACCCGCGTGACGGCGGCGTGCAGCTCCGGGTACTCCTCGGGCGACACTCGCCGCCCGCCGACGGAGCGCAGGACGGTCCGGGGGCCGTACCGGTACTGGACCGCGAGCCCGCCGAGGACGACGACCGCGAGGAACACCGGGTCGACGTAGAACTCCCCCGTGTAGGGGCGCTCGTTCGCCCACTCCAAGAGGGGGAGCCCGACCGCGTTGATGAGATAGACGAACGTGTACGCGAACGCGAACGGGAGCGCGACCACCAGCCCGGTCGCGATCAGCATCCGGTGGCGGAGCCCGCGGTCGGAGCCGAGGCGGCGGTCGGCGTCGGAGTGATCGAACGGCCGGAGCGGTCCACGGGACCGCAGCGATCGAAGGGTCTCGACGATGGAGGGCGACATCGGTGTCGATCCGCGCGTTGGATTCCCCGGGGCTTAAATCCGGTCGGTGGCCGCCTCACCGCGCGGGCGACGCGCCGGCTCGCCGGCCTCGTCTCGACTGATCGCCTCGTAGAAGGCGACCGAGTACGTCGCGTAGAACGCGCCGAACGCGGCCGTCAACAGGAGGTACCCCAGGGCGGCCACCGCGACGACGAGGGGGGACGGCTCGATCGCGACGAGGTCGGCGAACGGCGTCCCTCCCATCTCCGACGGTCCTCCCGTCCCCGACGGGTCCCCCATTCCCGCCGTCCGCGAGAACGCGCCGAGGACGAGCGACGCGACCGCCGCCAGCGTGCCGAATGAGACGCTTCCCGCGAGGAGGACGAGCGAGTAGCCGAGGACGCTCACCGGGTTCGACCGGACGAGCCGGACGCTGCGGCGGAACCCCGCGACGAGCTCCGCGTCGTCGAGGACGACCGCGTGAGCGTAGAACTGGACGGCGAAGCTGACGAGGAAGTACGCGAGGAGCAGCCCGCCCCCGACGAGCGCGAGGAGCACCAGCAGCGTCGGGCTGACCCCGATCCCGGGAGCGTCGGCGCTCCCCGCGGTCGCGAGGCCGCCCGCGACGACGACGACCCCGCCCACGAACGAGACGAAGCCGAACGCGAGGTTGATCGCCAGCAGGACGAAGTAGCCGAGCAGCAGCGACAGGTAGTGCTCCTTCCCCGCGGCGACCAGCGTTCCGAGCCCGGTCCGCCCAGCGATCGCCTCGCTCGCCATCCCCAACACCCCGCCCTGGAAGAAGGGGAGCGCGAGGACCAGCACGCCGAACGTGCCGAGCGAGATCAGCGCCGAGAGAATCGGCCGCGTCGGCGGCACGAGGAGCGAGGGGACCTGGGAGAGCCCGAACAGCGCCGTGACGAGCAGGAGGATGGGATTGCGAACGATACCGCCGACTGCCGGACGGAGGGCGTGGAGGGCCGCCATGGCCTCACGTTTCGGTCGAGATACATAAATTGACTGCCTCGTCGAGACCCCCAACGGGAGACGCACTCCGGATCCCCTCGTCCGGTACCGGAAATACGCTCGTCGCCGAGGGGCCTCACTTCCACGGAGTGCCGACCACCTCGGCTTGGATCCCGTGGCCGACGCGTAGCCGACAGTCGGATTCGGGCGTGGCGATACAGAGGAGGAGGTACCCGGCTTCGAGGGAGGACGGTTTCAGTGCCCGTGGTGACGTCTGGTGGCTCATCTCGCCGTCGAGCAGTTCCGCGGTGCAGGTGCCACACACCCCGTACAGACAGCCGTACGGAACGGCTTCGCCGGTCCGTTCCGCCGCGTCGACGACCGTCTCACCCTCCTCGACGCGAATCGTCTCGGTCTGTCCGTTCGGGCGGACCAGTTCGACGGCGTGGGTCGTCACGTTCGTCACGACCGATCACTGCCAGACGTCGCTCGTGCAGTCGCCGCCCGGCCAGCGGATCTCGTGAGCTCGGGCGGGTCCCCCCGGGGCGTCACCGAAGTCGACGAGGAACTCCTCGTCCAGTTCCAGCCGCCCCTCGTCGGGGTAGACATCGGCTTTGAACATCAGCGAGCCCTCCGTGGCGATGTCCGGGAAGAACTGGTTGTCCCACGACGAGAACAGCGACGTCGTCCAGTAGAGCCGCTTGCCGTCTCGGGAGAGCTGGAGCATCTGCGGCGAGCCGCGGATATCCTCGCCCTGCACCGTCTGCCGGTCGCCGAAGAGGCCGCCGGCCCACACCCGATCGACCAGTCGCGGATTGCCCGCGTCGCTCACGTCGTACATCCGAACGTCGCCGTGGAGCCAGTTCGAAAAGAACAGGTACTGGTCGTCCAGCGACAGCAGGATGTCCGTGATGAGCGGCGGCACCGGCATGTCCCAGTCCTCGTGTTCGCGCGGCTCCTCGTCGATGACGACGTCCCAGTCCCACGCGCCGTCGCTTTTCTCGTAGAAACGGATGATGTTCGAGGAGAGCGCTGCGCCGACGTATCCCTGCGTCTCCTCGGGGTTGTGGCTCATCCGGACCTCGAGCGGAATCCGCCCCTGCTCCCCGAACTCGAGCGTCTGGAGGTGCTCGCGGTCCTCCCACGACCAGATGTGGATGCTGTCGCCGTACTCGCCCGCCTCGACGTCGTCGAGGTCGAACCCCGGATAGTAGGTGTTCGGCGCGGCCCACTCGCTCGATATCATGACGTCGTGGCGGGGCTGGTACCAGTAGTCGTAGTTCATCTCCATGTCGCCGCGGTCGGCCTCCCAGTGACCGTCGATGCTGAA
>NZ_JAXRUU010000038.1:0-31987 GCF_034497445.1 Halorubrum sp. AD140 | reverse complement strand
CTCGCGGACCGGTTCGCCCGGATCGGCGCCGGTCTTGATCCCGTCGAGCCCGGCGGCGATGAGCGACGCCATGCCGAGGTAGGGGTTGCAGGACGGGTCGGGGCTGCGGACCTCGAAACGCGCGGAGACGCCCGCGGCGTCCGGCACGCGGACGAGCGCCGAGCGGTTCGTGTCGGACCACGCGACGTAGATGGGCGCCTCGTAGCCAGGCACTAAGCGCTTGTAGGAGTTCACAGTCGGGTTCGTCACGGCTGTGAACGCGGGGGCGTGGTTCAGGATACCGCCCATGAACTGGTAGGCCGTCTCGCTGAGGTTGAACTCGTCGGAGTCGTCGGCGAAGGCGTTACCGTCCTCATCGAACAGCGAGATGTGGCTGTGCATGCCCGACCCGTTGATGTCGGCGATCGGCTTGGGCATGAACGTCGCGTGGAGGTCGTGCTGCTCGGCGACGGCGCGGACGACGGCGCGGAACGTCGCGATGTTGTCCGCGGTCGTGAGCGCGTCGTCGTACTTGAAGTTGATCTCGTGTTGGCCCTCGGCGACCTCGTGGTGGGAGGCCTCGATCTCGAAGCCCATGTCCTCCAGCGTGAAGATGATCTCCTTGCGCACGTCGCTCGCGAGGTCCTTGGGCGCGAGGTCGAAGTAGCCGCCGTTGTCGTGGGGGATCGTCGTCGCGTTCCCGTCGTCGTCGGTCTTGAACAGGAAGAACTCCGGTTCGGGACCGATCGAGACGGAGTAGCCCATCTCCTCGGCTTCTTCGAGGACGCTCTTGAGGACCTGACGCGGGCCGCCGGCGAACGGTTCGCCGTCGGTGTCGACGATATCACAGATGATCCGGGCGGCCGCGGAGCCGTCTTCCCCGCTCCGCCACGGGAGCACCGCGAACGTGTCGGGGTCGGGAACGAGCCGCATGTCCGACTCCTGGATGCGCACGAAGCCCTCGATGGAGGAGCCGTCGAAGTAGATACCCTCGGTGAACGCCTTCTCCGCCTGGTGAGCGGGCACGGAGACGTTCTTGACGACGCCGAGGATGTCGGTGAACTGGAGCCGCAGGAAATCGACGTTCTCCTCTTCGATCTCGTCGAGTACCGCCTGTTCTTCGGCCGTGAGGCCACCGTCCGGTTTCGCGTGTTCGTCCGTCATGTTCTGGACAGTAATTCCTTATCTGCCAGTATAAAGGCCTTATCGCTTGGCGCATGAACCGCCACCCTCCCAAGTATGGTGGACGTTCGTAAAATTCTAAACCCCCGAAACCGTGGATAGGTGTGATGACGTACGAAAACCTCGACGCCAAACTCGTTAACTCCCTTCTCAGCAACGGCCGCGCGAGCCTCCGGAGCCTCGGCGACGAACTCGACGTGTCGGTGACCACCGTCTCGAACCACCTCCGTGACCTCGAAGACGAGGGCGTGATCCGGGGATACACGCCCGTCGTCGACTACGACAAGCTCGGGTACGACGTCACGGCGGTGCTCCAGCTGAAAGTAGAGGGGAGCGCGCTGCCGGACGTCACGGAGAAGCTCCGCCAGGAGAAGCAGATGGTCAGCGTCTACGAGGTGACCGGCGACTACGACGTGATCGCGATCGGGAAGTTCACAGACACGGACGGGATGAACGACCAGATCAAGTCGATTCTGGCCGACGCCGACATCCGCGAGTCGAACACGAGCGTCGTGCTCAACGCGGTCACCGAGAACGAGCAGTTCGACCTCGACGTCGACGAGGAGTAGTCGGCTCCGGCCGGTCGGACCCTCCCGCGCCCGGCCTCCCTACTGCCGCCCGGCCGCCTCCTCCAGCACTTCGACCGCCGGGAGCGGCTCGCCCGTCAGCGCGCGGATGTACGCCCCGCCCGCGATCGACACGTGCGAGAAGTCGTCCTCGCTCAGGCCGTACATCTCGATCGCTCGGGAGGTGTCGCCGCCGCCGACCACGGAGAAGCAGTCCGTCTCGGCGATCGCCTCGAGCACCCCCACCGTGCCGTCGGCGAACCGTTCGTCCTCGAAGACACCGAGGGCCCCCTTCACGAACACCGCGTCGGACTCGCGTATCGGCGGCTCGTAGGCGGCGACCGTCTCCGAGCCCACGTCGAGGTACCCCGTGTCCTTCTCGTCGATCTCGTCGACGGCGACCTCCGCGCGCTCGCCGTCGGCCCCCTCGTACGCGAGGTCGGTCGCGAGGCGGATTGCGTCGCCGCGCTCGTCGAGCACCGACTCGATCAGCTCGCGGTTCTGCTCCCACTGCTCGTCGAACAGGTCCGTCCCCTCCAGGTCGTGGCCGACGGGGTGACCCGCGGCGCGCAGGAAGAGCTCGCCGGCGACCCCGCCCAGCAGGAACCGGTCGACACGGTCGTCCAAGGCGTCCATCACGCCGATCACGTCGGTCGCCTTCGTCCCGCCGACGACCATCGTCATCGGGCCGTCGAACTCCCGGGTCGCGATGGCGGTGTTGGCCTCGTACTCCGTCTCCATCACGCGTCCGGCGTACGCGGGGAGGACGAGGGGGAACCCGACCAGCGAGGCGTGCTTCCGATGCGCCGCCGAGTACGCGTCGTTGACGTACGCGTCGGCGTGCGACGCGAGCGTCCGCACGAACTCCGTCTCGGCCTTCTCCTCCGGCGACGCCTCGGGGAGCTCGTCGTCGCACATCCGGGTGTTCTCCAGCAACAGGACCTCGCCCGCGTCGAGCGCGTCGACCGCCGCCAGCGCCTCCTCGCCGTAGGTGTCGGCGACGAAGGCGACGTCGCGGCCGACGTGCTCCGCGAGGATCGCGGCGTGGCCCGCGAGCGTGGTGAAGTCGTCGCGCCCGGGGCGGCCCTGGTGGGCCAGACACACCACGCGGTGGCCCGCGTCGGCGAGCTCGCGGACGGTCTCCGCGTGACGGTCGAAGCGGCGGTTGTCCTGCGGTTCTCCGTCCTCGATCGGCGAGTTCAGGTCGAGCCGAACGAGGACGCGCGAGTCTGCCGGGAGGTCGTCGATGGTGTCGAACGTCGGCATGGGTGAACGGTCGTCGATGAGATACTTAAGCGATGGTTCTCCGGGGAAGCGTTGACGGTGGGGGTTCAGCCCGTTTCCCGTCGGCCGCGCCGACCGCTTACGCCTCGTCGTGGACGTACGCGGCCATGTCGAGCATCCGGTTCGAGAAGCCGTACTCGTTGTCGTACCAGGTGAGGATCTTCAGGAGCTTCCCGCCGGCGACGACGTTCGTCGACTGCAGGTCGACGTAGCTGGAGAAGGGGAGTCCGACGATGTCGCTGGAGACGACCTCGTCGTCGGTGTAGCCGAGCACGCCCGCGAGCGGGCCGGAGTCGGCGGCGTCGCGGAACGCGTCGTTGACCGCCTCCGCGGTGACGTCCTCGTCGAGGCTGACGACGAACTCGGTGAGCGAGCCGTTCGGGACCGGAACGCGCATCGCCATGCCGTCGATCTTCCCCTCCAGCTGCGGGAGGACCTCCTGTGCCGCGCCGGCCGCGCCCGTCGAGGTCGGCACGATGTTCTCGGCGGCCGCGCGCCCGCGGCGCGTCTTCGCCTTCGGACCGTCGATGAGGGCCTGCGAGCCGGTGTAGGCGTGGACGGTGGTGAGGGTCCCGGCCTCGACGCCGAATTCCGCGTCGAGCACCTTCGCGACCGGCGTGATGGAGTTCGTCGTACACGAGGCGTTGGAGATCACGCCCTCGCCGTCGTACTCGTCGTGGTTGACGCCGTACACGAGCTGTTTGACCGGCTCCTCACCCTTCGGCGGGGCGGAGATGATGACGGTGTCGGCGCCGCCCTCGAGGTGCGCGCTCGCGTCCTCGCGCGTCCGGAACACGCCCGTACACTCCAGCGCGACGTCGACGTCGAGATCGTCCCACGGCAGGTCGGCGGGGTCCTGCACGTTGAACAGCGGGACCGAGGTGCCGCCGACGGTCAGCGCGTCGCCCTCGCGCTCGACGCCGTCGAGCCGACCCATGACGGTGTCGTACTTCGCGAGGTACGCCATGTCCTCGAAGTCCATCACGTCGTTGATCCCGACGAGATCGATCCGCGGCGACTCCAACACCGCGCGGAACACGTTCCGTCCGATCCGGCCGAACCCGTTCAGCCCGACCCGGACGACCTCGGCGTCGCTCACGTCGGCGGCCGCGTCGAGATATGATTTACTCATGTTCGAAATAAGCGTGCCGCAGGCACTTAAATCCGACCGAGTCGGCCTGAGATCGTCATAATCGTTCGAATTCGTTACGGGCGGTGTCGCCAGGTCGGCCCGCCGCGGGGCTCGGTCGCCAGCCGTCACGGAACTCGGCCGACGGTCGCTACGGACCCGAATCGACGGGCGTGCCGGGACGTGTTCGACGGCCAATACGGCGAGCGACAGAAGGCTTATTCGGGTCACCCCCCTCACCCGAGGTATGGACAGAGACGACCGTGACGATCCGTTCGGCGACTTCTTCGAGGAGATCGAACGGATGATGAACGAGATGGCCAACGCCAGCGCCGACGCGGGACCCGGCGCCGACGACGCCGGATTCGGCTCCGAGACGCACGTCGACGCGTACACGACCGACGACGGCGTCCGTCTCGTCGCCGACCTCCCGGCGGTCTCGAAAGAGGACCTCTCGCTGCAGTGCGACGGCGACGCGCTCACGATCTCCGCGGTCTCCGACCGGCGGGAGTACGATGAGACCGTCGACCTCCCGGTGCCGGTCGACGAGCACTCCGCGGAGGCGACGTTCAACAACGGCATCCTTGAGATCACGTTCGACCGCGACGACGACTCCGCGTCGATCGACGTCGTCTAATTTTCCGCGTTCCCGTCCTCTCGGCCCGCGGTCCGCTCGACGAGCGCCGCGAGCCGGTCGTAGAAGTCCGGCTCGTACTTGGTCGCCGCGTCGATCGTCGGGCGCGCGTTGGTCTCGGTGACGACGAATCGCCCGTCGGCCGCCAAGAGGTCGACGCCGAGGTAGTCGATGCCGAGCACGTCCGCCGTCCGCTCGGCCAGTGTCTGGGCGCGGTCCGGGAGGTCGACGCCGGTCGCGTCGGCGCCGCGGTGGACGTTGTGTTTCCATCGGCCCGCCGCGCGCGCGTCGGCGGGAAGCTCCCGGCGAACCGCCCCGGCGTACGCGCCGTCGACGACCATGGCGCGGTAGTCTCGCGCGCCGGGGACGAACTCCTGGAGCAGGTACGACTTGTCGCCCGTCGCGCGGTAGTCGTGGACCAGGTTCAGGTAGTCGACGACGCCCAGAAGCGAGTCGAGGTCGCCGGCGAGCGCGACGCCGACGCCCCGCGTCGCCGAGTTCGGCTTGACGACGACGGGGTACGAGAACGACGCCGCTGCCGCCTCGACGACCGTCTCGTCGACAGGGTTGGAGACGAGCGTCGTCCGAGGCGTCGGGAGTCCCGCCTCGGCGAGCGCCGCGAGCACGCCCGCCTTGTTCCGCGACATGAGGACGGCGTCGCGGCCGTTCACCCACGGGACCCCGAGGCGTCGGTCGACCACGGCGCCCTCCATGAGCCGCGAGGGGTAGACGAAGCCGACGTCGAAGCCGTCGAACTCGCCGTCTCCGTCCGCCCCGTTTCCGGCCTCGTCAAGTTCCCCACCGGAGACGCGCAGCGACCGCTCTGTCGCCCGCACGTGCTCGACGGCGATCCCGCGGTCGGCGAGCGGCCCGCGCATCCGGTCGAACGTCTCCGCGTCGGTCGTCACCGCGAGCCGGAGCGCGCGCCCGTCCGACGTCACTGGAGGTGGCCGTCCTCGCGGAGCCGCTCGGCCTCGCTCTTCTCGTAGCGCCACGAGATGTCCCCCTTCTCGTCCTGCCAGTCCCACGGCTCGACGAGGACGATGTCGTCCTCGCGGATCCAGACGCGCTTTTGCATCCGCCCGGGGATGCGCGCGGTCCGCTCTTTGCCGTCCGCACAGCGGACTCGCACCCGGTTCGCGCCGAGCATCTCGACGACCTCCGCGAACACCTCGTCGTCGTCGGGCATCCGGAGGTCGTCTCGACCGTCGCCGTCTCCGTTGCTCATGCGTACGCGGTGATACGCGCTCCCCGAAATAAAAGGGCCGCTCTCCGCGGTCGCCCGCTCGCGCCGCACCCGAAAGAGTGATACCTACCGGTCGCCGTGGGCCGCTATGGTCGACGTACCCGCGGTCGCGGTCGAACTGGGCGAACTCCTCGCGGTCGTCGTCGGGGCGGGCGCCGCCTCGGCGATCGGGATCCTCCTCGAACGGGTCGGTCTCTCGGCGGTCTCCGGCGGCGACCTCGCGCTCGGCGCGTGGGCGGTCGGTATGGGGCTGCTCGCGCTGTACGTCGGGGTCGTCGCGCTCGGGTACGAGCAGGCGCTCCCCCGACTGCGGCGGCTCGTCGCCGGCGAGTAGGCGGTCGGCAGCCGCGGTGCGGTTCGGACTGAGCTCGTCGACGAGCGGCCGCTCGCGTCCGCTCTCACGGGCCCCGTCCACAGAGCTCCGGAGCGAAGCGGTCACAGCGGGGAACGGGAGCCCGGCCGCGGGTATTTTTTACTCCGCCGCCATCTGCTCGGCGTATGGAGTACACCACCCTCGGCGACACCGGGATGACGGTGTCGAAGATCTGTCTCGGCTGCATGAGCTTCGGCGACTCTGACTGGCGCGAGTGGGTCCTCGACGAGGACGAGGGTCGCGAGCTCGTCGAGCGCGCGATCGAGCTCGGGATCACGTTCTTCGACACCGCCAACATGTACTCGACCGGCGAGTCCGAGCGCGTCCTCGGCGACGCGCTCGCCGAGTACGACCGCGACGAGTTCGTCGTCGCCACGAAGGGGTACTTCCAGATGGACGAGTCGAACCCGAACTCGGGCGGGCTCTCGCGCAAGGCGATCGAACAGGAGCTGCAGCACAGCCTCGACCGGCTCGGGATGGAGACGATCGACCTGTATCAGATCCACCGGTGGGACGACGACACGCCGATCGTGGAGACGCTCGCGACGCTCGACGACGCGGTGCGCCGCGGCGACATTCGGTACCCCGGCGCCTCCTCGATGTGGGCCCACCAGTTCGCCGAGGCGCTCCACGTGAGCGACCGCGAGGGGTACGAACGGTTCGCCACGATGCAGAACCACTACAACCTCGCGTACCGCGAGGAGGAGCGCGAGATGCTCCCGCTGTGCGAGAAGGAGGGGATCGGCGTGATGCCGTGGAGTCCGCTCGCGCGGGGGTACCTCACGCGGCCGCACGAGGAGGTCGACGCCACGCTCCGCGGGGAGACCGAAGAGCACCTCTACGCACACCCGTACCGCGAGGGTGGCGGTCCGACGGTCAACGAGCGCGTCGCGGAACTGGCCGAGGAGAAGGGCGTGAAGATGGCCCAGATCGCGCTCGCGTGGCTGTTCCACAAGGAGACGGTCGACACGCCCATCGTCGGCACGACCAGCGTCGAACACCTGGAGGACGCGGTCGAGGCGCTCGACGTCGACCTCTCCACGTCGGACGTCGAGTGGCTCGAAGCGCCGTACGAGCCGGTCCGCGTCTCCGGACACGAGTGAGGTCGTGGCGGACGCGATATCGCGGCGAAACGGGGGCTGCGGTCCGTTTTAAGCACCTCTAGGGCATTTTAGGGATATAGAGACAAGCTATTTGAATGACAAATGTTGACGTGGACCTATGGACGACGACACCGACCGGTCACCCGTCCCGTCGAGTACCGAGTACGCGCGCACTCGGACGCGGTGTCCGAACTGCGGCGATCACGTTCCCGCGGTGGGCGCGGAGACGACCAAGTGTCCAAACTGCCACCGCCCGGTCCGAGCCTGACAGCCGGACGGCGTGCCCGTGGAGCGGACGCCGCGATCGGTCGCCCCGTTATAAACGCACCGTCGAGAGCCGGAGCAACAACCCTTTTCGGCCGGGCTACCGAACCGAAGTCCATGGCAGACGACGACACGGCCGACACCGGCGAGGAACAGGGCGATGGCGCCGAAGACCACAGCGGCGGCGCGGACGAGGGCGACGCCGACGAGGAGAAGTCCTTTCGCGAGCGCGTCGAGGAGATCCGCGAGCGCCGGGAGCAGGAGCGCGAGGAGGGCGACCGACCCGACCCTGAGGAGATGATGGGCGGCGGCCCGCCGGGGATGGGCGGCGGTGGCGGCAACCCCTTCGCGCAGATGATGTCCGGCATGATGGGCGGCGGCGGTCCGGGCGGCGCGGGCGGTCCGCCGGGGATGGGCGGTGGCCCCGGCGGTCCCGGCGCTCGCGGCGAGGAGGGCGGCGACCAGGTCGGCAACGAGGAGCTCGTGCGCGAGGTGCGCCAGCTCCGCGACGAGGTTCGCGACGCGACCCGTCAGCTCCAGCGCATCGCGCAGGCGCTCGAAGACGACTGATCCACGACCGTTCGCTGCGGTCACGGTTCTCTCCGCTTTTCCGCGCACGAGAGGGTACGCTTGCCCGATACCGGGAGTGGGTATAGCACGTTTGTGAAGTGGATGTTTATAAATGAACGAGTGGTGTTGCTTGTGGATGTTTATAAATAAACGACAGCGTTGCGGTGAACACTCCCAAAGCCCCAGCCGTGAGGGCGGCGCAGGCGACGTAAGCACCGCAGTGAAGGAGCGATAGCGACTGAGCGAGGAGCGCAGCGAGCGTGCGCCGCCCTCACGGCTGCCCCTTTGAGTCCCGCCCCGCTACAGCACCGCAGCCTCACGCCTCCCCAGCCTCGCGGCTCGCTTCGCTCGCCGCGTCCCTCGCACCGTCGGTTCGCGGCCCTTCGGGCCGCTCACCGGGGCGCGCCGACCGTCCTGGTTCTTTATAAGCGATTGTCGTCGCCATTCACAGTTTCTTTAAATACAGCGTCGCCACCGCCGATCTGCAATATCCACTCCCGATGTCCCTCGTCTCCGCGTCCAAACAGGTTTAAAAAAGCCGCGTCGTCGACCGCTCGTTACCGTCGTCTCCGCCCGTCTAACACTCCGACCAGCCGCACGACTCGCACGTCTTGCAGCCCTCGGAGTAGTAGAGGTTCATCCCGCCGCAGTCGGGACACTCGGGCGACTCGCCCGCCGCGATGAGCTCCTGCATCGCGTCGGCGGCGTCCGCCGCGTCGTCGTCGGTCGCCGGCCCGGGTCCGGTCGCGGTCGGGGCGTCCGCCGCCGCGTCGTCGTCGGTCGCCGGCCCGGGTCCGGTCGCGGTCGGGGCGTCCGCCGCCGCGTCGGCGTCCACCGCGCCGCCGTCGGTCTGGCTCGCGGGGTCGCTCGCCAGGTCGCGCTCGACGTCGTCGAGGCTCTGCTGTTGCGGGATCCCCTTGTCGATCTCGTCGTCGAGGTACCGGCGGAGCGCCGTGCCGATCGCGTCCGGGATCGACTGGATCTGCTCGCCCTTGTCCCAGGCGACCTTCGGGCTCCGGGTGCCCTGCAGCTCGTCGACGATCTCCTCGGGGTCGACGCCCGAGCGGAGCGCCGTCGAGATCACCTTCGCGAGCGCCTCCGTGAAGGAGTTGGTGTAGCCGCCGGAGTGGCCGATGTTCGCGAACAGCTCGAACGGCAGCCCGTTCTCGTCCTCGTTGATCGTGACGTACATCTTGCCGTACCCCGTCTCGATCCGCTGGGTGACGCCGTTCAACGAGTCGGGACGCGGACTGCGCTCGCTGTAGTCGATTCGGGACCGGTCGCTGGCCTCCAGCAGGTCCGAGATCTCCGCGTCGACCGCCTGTCGCACGTCCTCGTTGTCGAGGAACGCCTCGATGCCGCCGAACACCTCGGCGATCTGCTCGACGATCGTCTCGGCCGCCTCGCTCTCGTCGGCGAACTCCGTGTTCTTCGCGCGCGTCGTGAGCACCTGCTTCGAGCGGGTGCCGTCGCGGTAGACGGTGACGCCCTTCCCGCCGTGGTCGTAGATGTAGCGGTACACCTCCTCCATCTCCTCGGCGGTGGCGTCGTTCGGGAAGTTACACGTCTTCGAGATGGCGGAGTCGACGCCCTGCTGGCAGGCGCACTGGACCGCCGCGTGCTGCTTGCCCGAGAGGTCGCCGGTGACGACGAACAGCTCGCCGATCGCGTCCGGCACCGTCTCCAAGCCGTCGACGCCGTCGAACTCGTTGGCCGCCATCTGCTCTTGGGCCTCGAGCTTGACCGCGTCGACGTCGATGTCGTTCTCCTCTAAGGTGCGGAGGAAGTAGTCGTCGAACTCGACGAGCATCTCGTCGCCCTGCACGTCGTCGGAGACGTTCTTGTAGTAGGCGACGTTGTAGATGGGCTCACAGCCGCCGGTGGTGTTCCCGATCATCGACGTCGTGCCCGTGGGAGCGATCGTCGTCGTGTTGTGGTTGCGGATCGGGAAGCCGTCCGCCCACTCGTCCGCGTCGAGCCCGGTGTAGTGTTCAAACCAGTCGCGGTGCTCGGCGGGGTTCGCGTACTTCGACTCCTCCCAGTCGTTGAACGTGTCGCGCTCCTGTGCGAGCTCGTGAGAGGTCTGCTTCGACTCGTGGTTGATGTGGGTCATCAGCTGGCGGGCGACTTCGTTGCCCTCCTCCGTGCCGTACCGGATGCCCAGCTGGATGTACAGCTGCGCCAGCCCCATGATCCCCAGCCCGATCTTCCGCATGTCCCGTACCTTCTGTTCGATCTTCTCGACCGGGAAGTCCGACATCGTCACGACGTTCTCGAGGAAGCGCGTGCCGTAGTCGATCCGCTCGTCGAACTCCTCGAAGTCGATCGCCTCCTCGAGGAACGCCGACATGGCGGCCTCCTGTGAGTCGTACTCGTCAGCGTGCTCCGCGGACCAGACGCGCCAGTCAGGGGCGTCCCGCGCCGCGAGCGTCGAGAGGTTGATGTGACCCAGGTTACAGGCCTCGTACTCCTCTAACGGCTGCTCGCCGCAGGGGTTCGTCGCGAGGATCCGGTGGTCGGGGTGTTCCTCGACGTCGAAGGAGTGCTCCTTGTTCACCCGCTCGAGGTAGATGACGCCCGGCTCGCCGTTCTCGTGAGCGCCCTCGATCATGTCGTCCCACAGCTCCTGTGCGGGGATCGAGAGCACCTCGCCGACCTCGACGTGCTCGCCGAGGCCGAACATGTCGTAGATCTCCTTCGTCTCCGGCGTCGCGACGTGCGGCTCCTCCGTGCGCGGGTTGGTGAAGACGAACTCCTCGTCGTTGTACAGCGCCTCCATGAAGTCGTCGGTGACGCCGACGCTGATGTTGAAGTTCGAGAGGTGGCCCTCGACGGCGTTCCGGAGGTGCTCGGGGACGCGGCCGTCCTCGTCGATGAGTTCGCGGGCCTCCTCCAGCGCGTCCGCGAAGGAGTTGTGCGTGAAGTCGTCGGGGTCGTTGAGCCGCAGCGAGTGCGCCAGCGAGACGTCCTTGTTCTTCGAGTGGATGAACTGGATGACGTCCGGGTGCGAGACGCGCATGACGCCCATCTGCGCGCCGCGGCGCGCGCCGCCCTGCGCGATCGTCTCGCACATCTGGTCGAACGTCCGCATGAACGTGATCGGTCCGGAGGCGATACCGCCCGTCGAGCCGACGGAGTCGCCGTAGGGGCGGAGCTTCCAGAACGCGTACCCCATGCCGCCGCCGGACTGGAACACCTCCGCCGCCTCCTTTGCGGTCTGGTGGATGTCGGTGATGTCGTCGCCGGGGGAGTCGACGAAGCAGGCGGAGAGCTGCTGGAGCTCGTCGCCCGCGTTCATCAGGGTCGGCGAGTTCGGCATGAAGGAGAGCTGCTCCATCCCGTCGCGGAACCGGTCCGCGGTCGCCTCGACGTGGTCGCGCACGCTCTCGGGCAGCTCGGGGACGACGGTGTCGTACGCGAACTTGTTGACGTTGTGCGCGGTCAGGACCGTCTCCGCGTCGTCCTCGGCGGTCGTCCCCGCGCCGAACACCTCGGCGGCGAGCTCGTCGCGCCGGGGGTGGTCGGGCTTCAGCTGGTCGGGCGTGACCGTGACCTCGACGCCCCGTTTTTCGGCCTCGAACACCGCCTCCGCGAGCGCGACGTTGCGCGCGACGCGGTCGAACAGCTCCTCGGGGTCCTCGATCGGCTCGCCGTCCGCGTTCTTCCGGAGGTAGCGCGCGGGCAGGATGTTGTGGTAGGCGTTGGCGGTGAGCCGCTCCTCCATCGTCTCGCCCGTGGTTCGTTTGATCGGCAGTTCGAGTTCGTCGGCGGCGACGCCGTCGCTGCTCATTCGACGGCCACCCCGCTCGGTTGGCGTGAGATATGGGTCATCTGTAGTGTTGGTGTACTGGCGAGGCGGGCCCTTGTAGGTTCGGATGTTCGGACCCGACAGGCGGATACATGTACGATTCGTTATGCAACGTCCGTTCCGCGCGTCTGACGCTGGGTTCCGGTACGTCGACAAGAAATGTACTCCGGACACATAAGCGTAGCCAGACCGGAGTGAAACTGATGTTCCACCGAGAAAACCGCAACACGAAGGCGGTGTCCCACCGGAACAGAAGGGGGGTCGTTTGACGGCGATTTCCCGTGGAGGACGGCGCGCGGCCGGGTTCGAGACCGACGCGCCGGTGAACGCTCGTCGTCGGCGGGCGCAGTTATTACCACGGACCTATCAAAATTGACAACTGCCGCCGCTCCGTTTCCGCTTCACTCGGTCTCGCCCCCACAAGCTTATGCCCGGCCTGGCCGTGGACCCGGACATGACCGCTTCGCTCGCCGCGTTGGCATCGTCGCCGCCGCTTCAGGCCGGGCTCCTCGCCAGTCAGGCGGGACAGCTGCTCGTCGCGCTCGTCGCCGTCGCGCTCGTCATCATCGTCGGCAAGTTCGTGCTGAAGCTCGCGTGGCGGCTGGTCACGATCGGGATCGTCCTCGTCGCGGCGTTCTTCCTGCTGTCGACGCTCGGACTTATTTAAATAAAACCGCGTCTCGACCGGTCCGCCGGCCGCTCTGCCGCTCCGATTACTGGAACGCTGCGCCGGGTTCGGCGTCCGTGCGGTCGACTTCCGACCGCTTGAACTGCTTTTCGATCTCCTCGTAGCGCTCCCGCGTCTCGGGGGTGACGCTCGGGTTCACCTTGTCGAGCGCGTCCTCGAAGTGGGCCATCGTCACGCGGACGTTGCCGACGGACTCGCTCACCTCCTCGCGCGAGACGCTGGCGATGAACTCCCGGGAGGCGTTCATCGACGCCTCGCGGGCGACCGCCTCGATGTCGGCGCCGACGTAGCCCTCGGTCTTCCGGGCCAGCGCGTCGAGGTCGACGTCGTCGGCCAGCGGCTTGTTCCGGGTGTGGACCTCCAGGATCTTCCGGCGGGCCTCCTCGTCCGGGACGGGCACGTGCACGTGGCGGTCGAGGCGACCGGGCCGGAGCAGCGCCGAGTCGATGAGGTCCGGGCGGTTCGTCGTCGCGATGACGACGACGTCCTCCAGCGACTCGAGCCCGTCGAGCTCCGTCAGCAGCTGGGAGACGACGCGCTCGCCGACGCCGGAGTCGCCGGAGTTCTTGCCGCGCTCGGTCGCGATCGAGTCGATTTCGTCGAAGAACACGATCGTCGGCGCGTTCTCGCGGGCTTTGCTGAACACCTCGCGGACGCCCTTCTCGGACTCGCCCACGTACTTGTTCAGCAGCTCCGGCCCCTTGATCGAGATGAAGTTGGACTCGCTCTCGTTGGCGACGGCCTTCGCGAGCAGGGTCTTCCCCGTGCCCGGCGGGCCGTACATCAGGACGCCCTTGGCGGCCTGCATGTCGAGCTCCTCGAACACCTCGGGGTACTCCAGCGGCCACTGGATCGTCTCGCGGAGGCGCTCTTTGGTCTCCTCCAGGCCGCCGACCTGGTCCCAGCTGACGTCCGGGACCTCGACGAACACCTCGCGGAGCGCGGAGGGCTCGATGCCCTTTATCGCCTGCCTGAAGTCCTCCTCGGTGACCTGGATGGAGTTCAGCACGTCGGCGTCGATCTCGTCGCTCTCCAAGTCGAGCTGGGGACGGATCCGCCGCAGCGCGTGCATCGCGGACTCCTTCGCCAGCGACTCGAGGTCGGCCCCGACGAAGCCGTGGGTGTTCTCCGCGTACTCGTCGAGGTCGATCTCCTCGACCAGCGGCATGTTCCGCGTGTGGACCTGCAGGATCTCCTTGCGGCCGTCGCGGTCGGGGACGCCGACCTCGATCTCGCGGTCGAAGCGGCCGCCGCGCCGGAGCGCGGGGTCGATGGCGTCGACGCGGTTGGTCGCGCCGATGACGACGACCTCCCCGCGCTCCTCCAGCCCGTCCATGAGCGAGAGGAGCTGGGCGACGACGCGCCGTTCGACGTCGCCGCCGGCCTCCTCGCGCTTGGGCGCGATCGAGTCGAGCTCGTCCATGAAGATGATCGCGGGCGCCTCCTCCGAGGCCTCCTCGAACACGTCACGGAGCTGCTCCTCGCTCTCGCCGTAGTACTTCGACATGATCTCCGGGCCGGAGATCGTGTGGAAGTTCGCGTCGATCTCGTTGGCGACGGCCTTCGCGATCAGCGTCTTCCCCGTGCCCGGCGGACCGTGCAGGAGGACGCCCTTCGGCGGGTCGATGCCGAGCCGCTTGAACAGCTCCGGGTGCCGCATCGGCAGCTCGATCATCTCGCGGACCTGTTCGAGCTCGTCGTCGAGCCCCCCGATGTCCTCGTAGGCGACGTCCGGGCCGTCGCTCGGTCCGTCGCCGCTCCCGCTCGGCCCGGTCAGCTCCTCGGCGGGGACCTCGGAGATCTCGATCTCGGTGTCGTCGGTGATGACGACAGTCCCCGAGGGGGTGGTCGAGGCGACCTTCATCGGCACCGCCTGCGACTGGCCGCCCATCAGGCCGAAGCCCATCGACGTGCGGATCGTCTGGCCCTCGGTCACCGGCTGGCCGGAGAGCTTGTCGCGGATGAACGGAGCGATCTGCCCGCGCACCCGGAGCTGGCTCGGGAAGGCGATCGTGACCGACTCCGCCCGGGAGACGTCGACGGACTCGACCGTCACGCGGTCGTCGATCCCGACGTTGGCCTCCTGGCGGAGCCGCCCGTCGATGCGCACGACGCCCGTGCCGTCGTCCTCGGGGTAGCCGGGCCAGACGCGGGCGATCGCGGCCCCGTCCGCCCCCTCGACACGCACGATGTCGCCGCCGGAGAGTCCCAGCTCCTCGGCCGCGACGCGGTCGATCGCCGCGAGCCGACGCCCGGCGTCCTTCTGCTTGAGAGGTCTGACGGTGAGTTTCATCGCTCACCCTCCACGGTGTCGTCCGCGACCGTGTCGCCCGCGATCGTGACGACGCCGTTCTCGACCGCGGTCGACGCGGCCGGTCCGGGGAGCTCGAACTCCGTCTCGACCGGCTCGTCGCCGCCCTCGACCACGACGATCGCCGTCTCGCCCACCGTATCGACGCTCACGTCCGCGGCGGCGGCGCCCAGATCGACGGCGACGGTCCACCCGTCCTCGTACTCGTACCGGCGGAGCAACGCGCCGTCGCCGGTCGATCGGGTCTGATTTTGGTTCATGCTAACCACAAGTTAGGCGCGAGAGTATATAAACTCGTCGTAAAAAATCGCATGACGGGAGACCTCGAACACATAGTGGTAGTGTTGCGGTTCGAGGTGGTGACGCGACGGCACGCCGACCGTCCTCGCGTCTGCCGGCGCCGTCGCCGGCCGATCGCTCCCACCCGTCAGTCCCATCGTCTGCCGGTCCCGTTCGTGCGTCAGTCCCATCGTCTGCCGGTCCCGTTCGTGCGTCAGTCCTGCGCGTCCGTCGGTCCTGTTCGTCCGCCGGACGTATTTATCACGCGTCGCGCAGGAGGACGACGTATGGAGCGGGTCACCCACGACGGCCGCGACACCGCGTATCGGGTCTCCGACCGAGGCGGCGACGGGCCGACGGTGTGTTTCGTCCACGGGAGCGGCGGGAGCAGGGACGTCTGGAAGGCCCAGGCGCGCCTGAGCGACCGATTTCCGACCGTCGCGCTCGACCTGTCCGGCCACGGCGACAGCGACGACGTGGACGCGCCGGCCGGCCCCGAGACGCTCGGCGCCTACGCGGACGACGTCGCCGCGGTCGCGGCCGCGACGGACGCGACCGTTCTCTGCGGCAACTCGCTGGGCGGCGCCGTGGCGCTGCGGGTCGCGCTGGACCGCGACCTCGCGCTCGACGGGCTGGTCCTCGCGGGCACGGGCGCGAAGCTCGCGGTCGCCGAGCCGCTGATGGACGCGCTCGCGACCGACTTCGACCGGGCGATCGACCTGCTCCACGAGCCCGACCGGCTGTTTCACGACGCGCCCGCGGAGTACGTCGACCTCTCGCGCGCCGGCATGCGCGAGTGCGGCCGTACGGTCACCGAGCGGGACTTTCGGACGTGCCACGCGTTCGACGTCCGCGACCGGCTCGACGAGGTCGCGGCGCCGTCGCTGGCGGTCGTGGGCGAACACGACGCGCTCACGCCCCCCGAGTACCACGACTACCTCGCCGACCGGATCGGCGACTGCGAGCGCGCGACGATCGAGGGCGCCGCACACCTCGCGATGCTCGAACGCCCCGCGGCGTTCAACGCGGCGGTCTCGTCGTTCCTCGCGCGTCGCTCGGGATGAAATGACGGGTGCGGGGCTCGCAGCGGCGAGGCCGGAGTCCCGAAACCACGGGACGCGAGGGTCACTTCGAGGGGGTACGCCCCGCTCCGAAACGAGTGGATCGGACGGTTACGGAGAATCGAGGAGAACGCCTCGCGCTTCAGCGCGGAGAGGGTGTCAAGGCCGCGCGGTACCGCTCGACGGTCGGCAGCTGGTGATCTGGTCTTCGATGTCGTCGGTACTCACCTCGTGGTGCGTGTTACCATCCCGCAATATATAAACCGTTCGCCGCGCCGGCGAGCGAAGCGGCCGCCGATACGCTTTTGCGACGTCCGCGTCGACCGATCGGCAATGGACGGCGACGAGGCGGGGCGACGGCCCCTCGGACCGAATCCGCCTCCCGACGCAGACCGATCGGCGGGCCGGACAGACGGCGCGGGCGAGGACGTCACTCCAAACGGCTCGCAGTCCCCCGAGAACCCCGACATCAACGACCTCCTCGCGAAGCTCGACGCCCTGAGCGACACCGTCGACGCGGAGGACGAGCGCGAGAAGGTGCGCCAGACCATCTCGCTCGTCGAGCGGATGCCCGGGAGCGCGGCGTTCAGGATCCGGATCACGAAGTACACCTCGCGGGACATGGCCGAGGCGTTCGTGGGCGCGGTGCTCTTCGCGCTCCCGCTCCTCGTCGAGGGCGGCGTCTTCGAGATCGCGGCGTGGTTCGCCGCGGTGACGCCCGGCGGCGTTCCCGTCTTCCTGCTCGCGCACGTCGCGTTCGTGCTGGTGATGACCGCCGGGCTGCTGTACTTCGCCGACTTCCGGCAGATCGAGATCAGCCACCCGATCTTCGGGCTCATCCCGCGCCGATACGCCGGGATCCTGCTCGTCTCGCTTTTCACGTCCGTGTTCATGCTGTTCCTCTGGGGACGGCTCCACGAGGGCGACCCGACGACGCTCGAACGGGTCTCGCGCGTGGCGGTCGTCTGGGCCGGGGCGGCGTTCGGCGCGAGCCTCGGCGACATCCTCCCGGGCGAGTCGCAGGGACAGGACATCAACGACCTCGACCTGGACTTCGACCGCGACGACTGAGCCGCCGACCACCCGTCGAGTCCCCCTTTCCACACCTTTTTCGCCGCGGCGACCGTACCCGCGTCCATGTCAGCGCTACGTGACGCGCTCCGGGATCTCCCGGACGCGGTGTTCGCGGATCTGCTCGAGTCCGACGACGGGTACGTCCTCGTCGTCGACCTCCCCGGCGCGACCGCGGAGACGACCGAGGTCCTCGCCGAGGACGGCCGGATCGTCATCGAGGGGCGCCGCGACAAGAGCGTTCCCGAGGGGTTCCGCTACGTCCGCGAGGACCGCCCGCTGTTCCTCGACGCCGAGCTTCCGCTGCCGAGCGACGCCGACGGGAGCGGCGCGGACGCCGAGATGGACCGCGGCGTCCTGGAAGTCACGATTCCGAAGAGGACCGGCGACGCCTCCCGCTCCATTCCGGTCGACGACGGCGACGGCGGCGACGACACCGGCGACGGCCCCGACGAAATCGACGCCTGACGGGTGGTCACGCTGGTCACCCTTCGCGCCTACTGGCGGTTCTTCGTGGTCATCCGGCGGTTCTCGCCGCTGATCCTCGCCTACTGGCGGGACCGGAAGCGGTTCCTCCTGTTCGGCGGGAGCCGCGAGGTCGACGCCGAGACCCAGCGCGAGCGTGCCGCGGTCCTCCTCGACACCCTGCTCACCCTCGGTCCGACGTTCATCAAGCTCGGTCAGATCCTCTCGACGCGACCGGACATCCTCCCGCCGGCGTACATCGAGGTGCTGGAGGGGCTCCAAGACGACGTGCCCCCGGCCCCGTGGGAGGAGTCGAAAGTCGTGTTGGAAAGCGAGCTCGGTCCAGTCGACGAGACGTTCGACGACTTCGACCGCGACCCGATAAGCGGCGCCAGCCTCGGGCAGGTGTACACCGCCCGCTACGGGGGAGACGAGGTCGCCGTGAAGGTCCGCCGGCCGGGGATCGAGTCGCTCGTCGAGGCCGACCTCCGGACGATCCGGTGGTCGCTCCCGCTCGTCAAGCGATTCACCGGGAGCGGGCGGGCGTTCTCGCTTGAGAACCTCGCCGACGAGTTCGCGAAGACGATCCGCGAGGAGATGGACTACGAGCGCGAGCGCGAGATGCTCGAGGAGATCCGCGGCAACTTCGCCGACAACGACCGGATCCGGATTCCGACCGCCTACGAGGAGGCCTCCGGCCCGCGTGTGCTCACGATGGAGTACGTTCCGGGGGTGAAGATCAACCGGCTCGACGAGCTCGACGCCGCGGGGTTCGACCGCAACGCGATCGCCGAGACCCTCCAGGAGGTGTACCTCCAGATGATCATCGACGACGGGGTATTCCACGCCGACCCGCACCCCGGGAACCTCGCCGTCGACGACGACGGCGCCGTGATCTTCTACGACTTCGGAATGGCCGGACACGTGGACCCGTTCATCCAGGAGAAGATCGTCGAGTTCTACGTCGCCGTCGCTCGGCAGGACATCGGCGCCATCCTCGACACGCTGATCGACATGGGGACGCTCTCGCCGGAGGCGGACCGCGAGGTGATGGGCAACGTGATGGAGCTGGCCATCGCGGACGCCAGCGGCGAGGACATCGAGCAGTACCAGGTGAATCAGATCATCGAGCAGGTGGAGTCGACCATCTACGAGTTCCCCCTCCGGCTCCCCCCGGACCTCGCGCTCGTGTTGCGCGTCGCGACCGTCGTCGAGGGGGTCTGCGTCACCCTCGACCCCGATTTCGACTTCATCTCGACGGCGACGGAGTACCTCAAGGACGAGGGGTACTACGAGCAGACCGCCCGCGACCTCGCCGAGGACGCCGGGCGACAGGTCCAGCGCACCACCGAGGCGCTGTTCACGGTCCCGCCGAAGGCCGACGACTTCCTCGAGCGGGCGAACCGCGGCGACCTCCACGTCGACGTCACGATCGAGGACGACTCGAACGTCCTCGACAAGCTCGCGATGCGGATCGCCTACTCGGTGCTGCTCGCGGTCGGCGTCCTCTCCGCGACGATCCTCTACTCGTTCGCCGACGCGTGGCGGCTGGCGGGGGTCGTCCTCCTGCTCGCCGTCCCGCTCGCGGTCGCGCTCTACCGCTCGTTCCGGAAGCGGCGCGGCATCAAGGCCAGACCGCAGTTCACCAGACAGGGGATGAAACAGCGGCGCGACGACTGATTCGGGACCGCCCGCAGTCAGGCGGAAACGACCTGGATCGGGACGAGCAGGAAACAGAGCGCTCCGAGCGCGAACGTCGCGAGGCCGACGGCAAGACGCGGCCAGCCGATCCGCTCCTCGTCGACCGGGTTCGCGGGCCCGTTTGCGGCGATCACGATCGCGAACGCGCCCCAGAACCCCCACAGCCCGACCGACTCGTCGATCCCGAGTCCGCGCCCGAAGTAGAGGTACGCGGCGATCGAAAAGAGGACGCCCGGGACGAGCGCCGCGATCGTCTCCTGTCGCGGACCGACCATCGCGCGGACCATGTGCCCGCCGTCGAGTTGGCCGACGGGAAGGAGGTTCAACAGGGTGAAGAACATCCCGACCCAGCCGCCGATGACGACCGGATTGGTCGTGTGCGTGGGGTCGTCGTACCCCGTCGGCTGACCGACGAGGTCGGCGATGATCTGCAGCAGGGGCGGGTTGTTGAATCGGATCATCGTCCCCGAGGCGTTCGCGACGTCGGCCGGGACCCGGATGGGGTCAAGCGAGAGCCCGATCGCCGTGACGGCAACGGTGGCGACGAGCCCCGCGATCGGCCCGGCCGCGCCGATGTCGAACAACACCTTCCGAGACGGGAGACGTCCGCGCATCCGGATGACCGCCCCGAGCGTGCCGAACGGGAAGACGAACGGGATGACGTACGGGAGCGAGACGTCGACCCCGTAGTACCGCCCGGCGGCGTAGTGGCCGAGCTCGTGGGTCATCAGCACGCCGAGCACGGCCGCGGTGAACGGCCACGCCTGCAGTATCGTCAGGGGGTTCGCCGCGATCTCCTCCCACCCGACGTAGTACCACCCGTAGGCGCCGACGAACAGGGTGGAGCACACCGTCGCCGCGAAGAGGAGGACGTTGAGCCACGGGACGCCCTCCCGGCCGTGCTCGAACGGCGTCGCGACGACGACGTGTCCGTCGTCGACGACTTCGAGGTCGACGTCGTATCCCGCGTCGCGAAACGGCGGGACCAGCTTCCGCAACAGCGTCCGCTCCGGGACGTACGACTCGCCGACGTACCGAACGCGCCCGCCTTCCTGACGCACTTCCTCCACACGGAAGAACGTCCGAAGCGGCTCCGGACGCGGGACGTCGGATCCCGCCGACGCCTCCCCGTCCTCGTGTTCTGACATCGTCGGTCGTAGCTGGTCGGCGAGTATAAACCCCGCGTCGACCGGAGCCAACGGTAGGGTGACGATACGCCGGCGGAGGACGAGCGGGGACGCGCCGCGGGTGCGGGGATCCGAGGGCGCGGTTCGCGAACTGTGTCGGAGTGTGGACCGTGCGTCGACGTCTCAGGCCGGCTCGATGCGCCAGGTCGTCGCGCCCGTGTACGACCACTTCTCGACGGTGAGCTCCGTGGCGGAGTCGCGGAGCTTCACCATCAGGGCGCCGATCTCCTTCGGAGAGAGGTCGACGTCGTCGGCGATGAACTTCCCCTTGAAGTACATCTCACCGTCCTGCGCGCGGTCGAGCAGGTACCGCTTCAGCCGCTCTTCCTTGGTGAGATCGTCGGTAGGGTTCGCGTTCGTGGAGGGGTTTGCAGTCGCGCTCATGGTACACTCCCCGCTTATCCTCGGAGGGTGTTATAAAGAGGAGACCGTTGGACGGTGTTCAGCGGCTTTCACGGCGTTTCATGTCAGACGGGGCGGGTGAAAGGTGTCAGACGAACCGTTTAAAACGGTTTTAGAAACGCTTAGAAATTTCATACGTCGTTTTGAGGGAGTTTTGTAGTCTCCGGTATCGTGTCCCCGCCGCCTCCGGATCGAACGGGCTGTCGCGCGATTACCGGCATACGTTTCCGCTAATTGGGGGCTCCGCTGCGGCCTTCTCGGACGCGCGCGCACGGTACGGTGACCGAAACCCCGCGTCGGACCTGGGTGAAACGGACGGGGATCCGCCGGTCACTCGCGTCGGTGGACCCAGAACTCCTCGGCCTCCGTGGCCTCCTTCTTGAAGATCGGGACCTCGTCTTTCAGCCGGTCGATCCCGTCTTCGACCGCGCGGAATGCCTCCCGCCGATGGCCCGCGAGGACGACGACGAAGACGATGTCCTCTCCCGCCTCGATCACTCCGGTCCGGTGGTGCATCCGGACGTCGAACACGCCGTCGCGCTCGGTTAGTTCCGTCGCGATGGCGTCCATGCGCTCGGCGGCGACCCCCTCGTACTTCTCGAAAGCGAGGTGCGTCGTGCGGTCGTCGTCGGGGGCGTCCCGCGCCCGGACCCGCCCGGTGAACGTCGCGATCGCGCCCGCGCGGTCCGCGTCGGCGGACCCCTCGACCCGCCGCACGAGCGTCTCTCGCGTGATCCACGGTTCCGCGGCGTCGACGGCGGCGACGAGGCGGTCGAGGTCGATCTCTCCCGGTGCGTCCGCCGCGGCGATCACCGTCCCGGGGACGTCGTCCGGGTCCGCGTCCGCTCCCAGCAAGACCGTCGGAACGCGCAGCCGGGACTCGCCGACCGCCACGAGGTAGTCGTGATCGGGCGCGAGACCGTCGAGGAGGTCGTCGAGGCCGTCGACGCTCCCGCGGCCGGTCCACTCGCCGTCGGCGCCGAGCGCGATCGCGGTGTCACCGTCGAGTCCGACGCGATCCGCCCGGTCTCCGACCGCCACGCCGCCGTCCGTGGCACCGGCGTCCCCGGAGCCGTTCGTATCCGAGTCGCCGCCGGAGGCGTCTGCCGGGCTCGTCACGACGGCGACCCGTCCGTCGAGAAGATCGGTGAGCGCGGCCGCGAGGTCGGCGGCGCCCGGACCGACGATCGATATCGGTTGCATACCCGATGGCGGGGTGCGAGCGGCTTAGGCGTTTCCCGCCGGTCGGTCGTCGAGCGGGGAGCCGTCGCGCCGCGCTCGCCCGCGACGCGGCCCGCTCGCGGTTTCGCGGCGTCCGGGCTTGATAATCCTTAAGACCGCGACAGGGGTATGCGGCGGTAATGAGAGTCGTCGTTTCTATCGGCGGGAGCGTGCTCGCGCCCGACCTCGACCCCGACCGGGTGGCCGCGTACGCCGAGGCGGTCGAGCACGTGACCGCCGGCGGCTGCGAGGCCGGCGTCGTCGTCGGCGGCGGGGGCGTCGCGCGAGAGTACATCGAGACGGCGCGCGACCTCGGCGCCAACGAGGTCGAGCTCGATCAGCTCGGCATCGGCACCACCCGGCTCAACGCCCGACTGCTGATCGCCGCGCTCGACGGGCGCTCGAACCTCTCGCCGGCGACGGGGTACGACGAGGCGGCGGCGGCGCTGCGGCGCGGAGAGGTGTCGGTCATGGGCGGCGTCACCCCCGGCCAGACGACCGACGCCGTCGCCGCCGCGTTCGCCGAGTCCGTCGACGCCGACCTCCTCGTGTACGCGACGAGCGCCGACGGCGTGTACGACGCCGACCCCAACGTCGACCCGGACGCGACGCAGTTCGAGTCGATGTCGCCGGCGGAGCTCGTCGACGTCGTGCTCCCGATGAGCCGGGACGCCGGCGCCTCCGCGCCGGTGGACCTGCTGGCCGCGAAGCTGATCGACCGAGCGGGGATCCGGTCGATCGTCCTCGACGGGACCGACCCCGCCGCCGTCGTCGACGCGGTACTCCGCGGGGAACACACCGGCACCGACGTGATCCCGACCGGGAGCGACGAGCCGGCCCACTGGGCGGACGCGAGGGGCGAATGAGCGGCGACGACTTGCCACACGACGACTCCCCGCACATCCTCTCCGAGCGAGCGCGAGGGGACGAGACCGCCGACGGAACGGGCGCCGGCGAGGACGCCGAGGGCGACGCCGGCTTCCGCGCCTTCTGGGCCGACGTGGTCGCCGACGAGATCGAGGCGCGCGACCCCGACGAGCCGATCGTGATCAAGGGGGGCGTCTCTCCCTCCGGCGTCGCTCACCTCGGTAACTTCAACGAGATCATGCGCGGCTACTTCGTCGCCGCGGTGCTGCGCGAGCGCGGCCACGAGGTGCGACAGGTGTTCACTTCCGACGACAAGGACCCCCTCCGGAAGCTCCCGCGGAAGCTGGCGAACGCCGACGGCGAGATCGTCGGCCTCGGCGAGGTGGACGCGGGCGCTCTCGGCCGCAACCTCGGGAAGCCGTACACCGCCATCCCGGACCCGTTCGGCGAGCGCGAGTCGTACGCGGCCCACTTCGCCGCCCTGCTCAAGGCCGACGCGGACCGGCTGGGCGTCCCCGTCGAGATGGTCTCGAACACGGAGCTGTACGCGGACGGCGCGTTCGACGACGTGACTCGAACGGTGCTCTCCGACCTGGAGGGCGTCCGCGAGGTGCTCTCGACGTACCAGGACAAGGTCGACGACGAGTACGTCCCCTTCAACCCGATCTGTGCGGCGTGCGGGAAGGTCACGGAGACGGTCACGTCGGTCGACCTCGACGCCGAGACCGTCGACTACGTCTGCACCGACATGGCGGTCGGCGACGAGGTCATCGAGGGCTGCGGCCACGAGGGGACCGCGACGTTCCGCGAGGGGAAGCTCCCCTGGCGCCTGGAGTGGCCCGGCCAGTGGGAGGTGCTCGGCGTCGACTTCGAGCCGTTCGGGAAGGACCACGCGGAGGGGTCGTGGCCCTCCGGCGTCGACGTCGCGCGCAACGTCCTCGGGACCGAACCGCCCGTCCCGATGGTGTACGAGTGGTTCACGCTCAACGGCGAGCCGCTCTCGTCGTCGGCCGGCAACGTCGTCACCGTACCGGAGTTACTGGAGCTGCTCGAGCCCGAAGTGCTCCGGTACTTCTTCGCGCTCCACCCGAAGAAGGCCCGCGACCTCGACCTCGAGCGGCTTGACCAGCTCGTCGACCGGTTCGACCGCTTCGAGCGCGCGTACTTCGGGGAGGTGGACGACGCGGACCTGACCGCCTTCGCCGAGCGCGCGTACCCGTTCGTCGTCGACCGCGCCGACGACCCGCCGGCGGAGAAGCCGGTTCGGCTCCCGTACACGTTCGCCGCCGTCCTCGGGATGGTGGACGACCCGGACTTCCGCGAACGGCTCGCCCGCGACGAGGGGCACATCCCCGAGGACGCCCCCGAGGAGGTCGTCGCGGCCGCGCTCGCCCGCGTCGAGAAGGCGCGCAACTGGGCCGAGCGCACCGAGAACGAGTACGACTACCGGCTCCAGACCGACCTGCCGGACGCCGAGTTCGACGACGACGTGGCCGCCGCGCTCGACGACCTCGCCGACTTCGTCGCCGCGGGTCACGACGGCGACGCGATCCAGGCGGAGATGTACGAGACCGCGCGGGCGCACGACGTCGATGTCGGCGACTTCTTCGCGGCCGGCTACCGCCTCTTCTTCGACGACACGCAGGGGCCGCGCCTCGGCGAGTTCCTCGGCGAACTGGAGCGCGACTACGTCGTGGCGCGGCTCCGCCGGGAGGCGTAGATGCCCGAGGACCGCTCGCTCGACGAGTTCGCCGCGTCGGACGCGCCCGCCGCCGATGAAGGGGTCGAGAGCGAGGGGGCCGAGAGCGAGAGAGCCGAGAGCGAGTGCGAGGCCGTCGGCACCGACGGCGACCGCTCTCCCGTCAGCGACGAGATCCCGACCGGCACTCACGTCGAGCCGGCCACGTCGACCGCGGCGTGGCGCTCGGCGGGCGCCGCCTGCGACCGGTGCGGAGACCGAGTCACCCGTCGCTGGATCGACGACGGCGACGTCGTGTGTGCAAACTGCAAGGAGTGGTGACTGCGGTCAGATTTAAGACACCGCAGGTGGTCGTTACTTCCGACTGAGACCGTCTGAGGGTTATAACGACTCAAATGGGATTTCCCGTCAATCGCCTCTACGACCGTTCGCCGCGCGTCCTCGCGCTCGCCTACCTCTGTGTGGGGGCCCTGCTCGTGCCGGCGGTCGACGTGGCAGTCGCCTCGCTCGTCGGTGGAGGGGGAGCCGCGTGGTCGCCGGCTCGCCTCGCGGGCGGCTGGACGGCCGTCGCCCTCTCGTCGCTGTTCGTCTACGGCGCGCTGACGTACCATCGCCGTCAGGCGGAGACGGTCCGCCGGGAGCTCGAGACGTCGAACCAGCAGCTCCAGGTGTTGAGCCGGGTGTTTCGACACAACATCCGCAACGACCTCAACGTCATCCGGGGCTACGCGGACCTGCTCGCGGACCGTGTCGACGACGACCGGAGCCGGGAGTGTCTCGAAACGATCCGACGGACGACCGACGACGTGGTCGCGATAAGCGAGAAGCTGCGCGTCATCGAGGAGACCTCGCCCGATCCGCCCGCGGGGCGGATCGACCTCGTCAGCGCGGCCCGCGAGGCGGCCGCGGACGTCGACGACCCGGACGTGACCGTGACGATGGAGGCGCCCGGAGAGGCGTGGATCCGCGCCGACCGCTCCGTGGAGTACCCGATCCGCGAGGTGTTCGAGAACGCCGTCACGCACAACGACGAGTCGTCGCGGCGGATCGACGCGCGGATCGAGGAGAACGGGACGACCACCTGCCTCGAGGTTCGCGACAACGGACCGGGGATCCCGCCGGACGAGCGCGCGGTGCTGCGCGCCGAGCGAGAGACGCCGCTGTCGCACGCGAGCAGCATCGGGCTCTGGCTCGTCAAGTGGATGTGCGAGACGCAGGGGGGGACCGTCGGGTTCGAGACGTCGGACGACGGGACCACGGTTCGGCTCCGCTTCGACTCGGCGGACGTCGTCCAGCGGGCGGAGGGCTCCGGAGGGGGGAGAACGCGGGGCGACGGTCGGCCGACTAGTCGAGTTCCGTGATCGTCACCGCGTACACCGCTCCGCAGTTCCCACACTCGACGTGGACGCCGCGGCTCGTCTGCCCGCGCGTGAACTCGGAGATCTCCTCCGAGCACGAGCACTCGAACTGAACGTTCATTGACCTGTCTACGACGGCCCCTTACTTAAAATAATCCGTCCAGGAATCGGACGCGAGAACCGGCTCGCCCGAAGCGCGCTCAGTCGTCCTCGACGATCACTTCCACGGGGCCGTCGTCCTCATCCGCGTCGAGGTCGGCGTCGCTCGCCCCCGCGGCGGCGCCGGACTGCGTCTGCTGGTAGTAGAGTCCGCCCGCGACCGCGAGGACGATCCACGACCGCCAGTTGGCGAGGTTCAGCGTGTAGCCGATGCCGAACGGCTTCTCGACGAGCATCCCCTTGCCTGGCTGCCAGTACGACGACAGCAGCCGACCGAGGCTCGGTCGCTCGAAATTGTACGGGATCCCGAGTATCTCTCCGGACGACGGTTTGTCTGCCATACCGGTACGTCGCCCGCCAGGACCATAAATCGTGGCGGGACCAGACGCTGCGCTTCGGTCCCGGCGACGGCTGCGTCGTCTCTCGGCGACCAGACCCCGATTCCGAGTCCGCGACCCGGACCGCTACCGGTACCGACCGCGTCCCTCGACATCGCGGAGCCGATCGAGGACGGCGCCGGCCGCCTCTCCGCCGGCGTCCCCGTAGCCGGCCTCGAACGCCGCGATCAACGGATCCGGGTCGGTCGCCGTCGCGCGCACCGACCCCTCGAACACGTGGAGGTCCATCGCGTGGTCTTCGACGTGGCCGCTGTGGTAGGCGAGCCCGAAGTCGATGAGCGTCGTCCGCGCGGCCCCTTCTTCCCGACGTTCGATCCGGACGTTTCGCGTCGTCGGATCGCCGTGGACGATCCCCACCCCGTGGAGCCGCGCGAGGTGGCGGCCGACCGCGGCCGTCCACCCCTCGGCGAGGTCGGCGGCGAGGTCGCGGTCGCCGACGTGCTGGAGCGTCAGCGTCGCCGCCGGCACGTCGACGTCGCACACCAGCGGCGTCGGGACGCCGGCCCGCCGCGCCTCGCTCGTCAGGCGCGCCTCGGCGACGGTCCGGTCCCGCCGGAGCGTCCGGTCCAGTTCGGGGTGGCGGTACCGCTTGGGCACGCGACGCTTGACCACGCGGCGGGCGTCGCCCGCGGCAGCGTCCTCGCCCTCGTCGGCCGCCACGACCTCCACGGTCGCCTCCGCGCCCCGTCGGGCCGCGTCGCTCCCGTGCCGCGCTTCGCCCTCCCCGTACCGCTCCCGGTCGTCCCTCGCGCGGACGATAGACACGTCGCCTGCGCGCCACGTCACGGGGACCTGGTCCGGCCGGAAGTTCGGGTCGATCGCTGACTCGGCGATCGGGAGCGTGTCGCCCGCCGCGGCCATCTTCGCGCCCAACACGGCGATCATCCCCGCGTTGTCGCGGAGGAACCGCGGCTCCGGGGCGTGGAAGTCGGCGCCGCGGGCCGCGCACATCGTCGCCAGCATCTCGCGGAGCCGGTCGTTCTGCGCGACGCCGCCGCCGAGGACGAGCTCGTCGGCGCCCGTCAGCGAGAGCGCCCGCTCCGAGACCTCCGTCAGCATCGCGAACACGTGCTCCTGTAGCGAGAAACAGATCTCCTCGACCGGAACGCCGTCGTCGAACGCGTCGTTGGCGGCGGAGCTGATCCCGGAGAAGGAGAAGTCCATCCCCTTGACGACGTACGGCAGGTCCAGCAGCTCGGCGTCGGGGTCGCGCTCGGCGGCCGCCTCCGCGGCCGCGGCCTCGACCTTCGGCCCGCCCGGGTGGTCCCAGCCGATGTGGCGCGTGAACTTGTCGATCGCGTTGCCGACGCCGGCGTCCATCGTCTCGCCGAGGACGCGGTAGCGACCGTCGTGGTAGCCGAGCAGGTGCGCGTTCGCGCCGGAGGCGTTCAGACACACCGGGTTCTCGAAGCCGGACCGGTGGCGGCCGATCTCCAGGTGCGCCACCATGTGGTTGACGCCGACGAGGGGGACACCGAGCGTCCCCGCGAGCGCCCGCGCGGCCGTGCCGACGGTCCGGAGACAGGGCCCGAGCCCGGGCCCCTTCGAGAAGGCGACCGCGTCGACCGCGTCCGACCCGTGCTCGGCCTCGGCGGCGGTCAGGACCGCGTCGACGACCTCGGGGATCGCCTCGGACATGTGCTCGGCGGCCTCGCGCGGGTGAATGCCGCCGCTGTCCGGCTCGTACGGGTCGGACTCGATGAGAACGGCGTCGGTCTCGGCGTCGTACAGCGCGGCGCTGGCGCACCACGCGGTCCCTTCGATGCCGAGAACGCGCATCCGGCGCGGCGTTAGGCCTCTTCGGCGTCCGCGTCGACCTCGTCGCCGATCTTGTTGCGTTCGAGCATGTACTCCTGTTCGACGTCGAGCGCGTCCTCGGCGCTGTCGTACACCTTCGCGTAGCCGACCGTCTTGCGCATGCCGAACTTCGTGTCCAGCTCGTGGACGACGACCTCCTCGGAGGCCTTGTCCAGCTTGGCCGCGAGCGAGTCCCGGACCGACAGGCGGGAGGGCGTCGCCTCCTCGTGGGTCGTCTCGAATCGGATGTCCGTGCGGTGCAACATCGGGTTCTCCTCCTCGGAGATGATATCGACGTCCATGGTTCAGTTAGGGGTATATCCCCCCGAAAGCTGTAAAAGGATTTCGAAGCGGGGGTGTCGTCGGCACCGAGCGTTCGGCGGTCTCCGCCGGGATCTCACCGGTCTCCGTCGGGGACGCGACCGAGCGCCTTGTAGGCCGCCTCGACGTCGCCGTCGAGCGCCTCGAACAGCTCTCGCGCCTCCTCTCGGGACTCCGGCGTGACCGCGACCCGGACCATCCCCTCGCCGGGCTGGCCGTAGACGACGCTCGCGCCGTCCGGCGCAGCGAGGATAGCGGGGAGGGCGGCCAGGTCCTCCTCGCCCGTCACCTCGATGATGACCGGATCGACGTCAGAGAGCGCATCGCTGAGCGCCTCGAGCAGCGCCGCCGACAGCGACGCGGCGGGGTTCTCCACGGAAATCCGACGGTCGTTCGCGGCCGCGAGCGCCTCCTCGATCTCCGGATCAACCGCCTCGCGCTCGGTCTTTCCGTCGATCAGCGCGACGTCGGGGACGCGGCCGGCCTCCCGCAGGTGGTACGTGACCACGTCACCCACCGAGATGACGGGGGCGTCGGGCGCGACTCGCTCGCCGCGGGTCTCCGCCGCGTCCGCGAGCAGCTCCTCCGCGTCGGTCGTCACCGGGCCGAGCGGCTCCTTGAACGCGTCGCGCAGGGAGTCTGGAAGCGTGAGCATGGGTGTTGAGTCAGTAGATCGGCCGCGACGGTAGGGTTACCGGACCTTCAGCGCGTACGAGCCGGCCTTCGTGACGTTCATCTCCTCGGCGATCTGGCTCTCCTCCGGCTTCGTGATGATGACGTAGCCCGCCCAGTCCTCCGTCAGCGACGAGGACCCGCAGTGCTCGCAGGTCTGCGAGTCGGGGTCGTTGACGTGGTGGCACTCACGGCAGGCGAGGCGGTCCTCCGCCATCAGTCGGCCTCCTCACCGGTCTGTTCGCGGTGGAGGCGTTTCCCCTCCAGCCACTCGTGTTTCCCGAGCCCCGGCTGCTTGGCCGTGAGCCCGATCTTCGAGTCGCGCGGGTTGCGCTCGTCGATGCTCTTCGTCACGATCCGGACCCGGACGGCGTCGTCGACGCCGAGGGTCTTGTCTGAGTCCGAGGAGGCGAGCTGCTGATTCGCCCCGTCGAACGTGAGGTACTCGTCGGTGATCTGCGAGACGTGGAGCAGTCCGTCGACGGGGCCGATCCCGACGAAGGCGCCGAACTCGACGGTCTCGACGACCGTGCCGTCGGCGACCTCCTGCATGTCCGGATCGTACGTCAGCGCGTCGAACTCGGCCTCGTAGTAGACGCCGGGACGGTTGTGTAACACCGCGCCGTCGCCGATGTCGTGGACCTCGATGACGCTGACGACGCTGCCCACGTCCTCGTCCATTCGTCCTTCCAGCTTGTCCTGCAGCAGGGCCTTCACCCGTTCGTCGGTGACGTCCGCCAGGTGTTTCGGCGGTACCTCGACCGTATCCTTGAGTCGAACTCGTTTGTACATGATTGGTTGTCCGCGTCCGCTAGGGTTCCGTTATCGCCAGTGCGTTCCGACCCCTTAAACCGATTACTGGTGCGCCCGCCTCCAGCACCCGGTTCGCCAGCGGTCGATCGTTGGTGACGACGCCGTCGACCCGGCCCTCGGTGACCAGCTCGACTAACGCGTCGTCGGCGTACGATTCTGCCGTTTCCACCGTCTCCGCCCGCGCCGCGAGGTCCGCGCCCACGCTCGCCGCGGTCGCCGCCTCGCCGTTCCCGCCCTGCAGCCGGTCGAGCTCCGACAGGACCGCGGTCGGGACGACGGCCTCGTAGGCGCCGAGGAGCCGGTCGAGCTCCTCGAACAGCCGCAGGTTCGCCTCGACCGGCGCCATCAGCGCGCTCGCGTCGAGCGCGACGATCGGGGCGCCGTCGGGACCGTCGTCCGCGAGCCCCCCGCCACGGGCGTCGCCCGCTCGGGTCGACTCCGGGCCGTCCGCGCGGGCGCCGTCGGTCACGCTACGAGAGCGTCCCGACGCCGATGAGCCGCCAGCGCGCGCCGACGCGCCGGTTGATCGCGATCTGTGCGCCTTCCTCCGCGCAGACGGGTCGCTTGAGGCGCACCTCGCACTCGCCGTCGCGCGCGCTCGTCACCGCGCCGACCGTCGTCGCGGTGCCGACCGTGAGCATCAGCGGTTCGCCGGTGCTGATCTCCTCGACCTCGCCGCCGTCGCCCTCCTCGCTGCCGATGACGCGGTCGAGCAGGTCGACCTGCATCTCGAACTCGTTGCGGGTCGGCGGGAGCGTGCCGGGCTCGCCGGCGACCTGTCCGGCGAGCGCGTCGCCCTTCGTCAGGCTCGGGTCGAGCCCGGTCCCGACGCCGAGCAGCCCCCCCGGGTGCGCGGACTCCACGTTCTGACTGCCGGCCTGCAGCGAGCGAACGGTCGTTTCGAGGGGACGCCACTCGGTCTGGCCCTCCTCGTCGACCTCGCGGCCCGGGCGGATCTCCAGCCCGTCACCGACCGACAGCTCGCCGCTGACGAGCGAGCCGCCCACGACGCCGCCCTTGAGCTCCGCCGCGGTCGCGCCGGGGCGGTTGATGTCGAACGAGCGCGCCGCGTACATCCGGGCGTCCTCGCCGGGGTCGCGGTCCGGGGTCGGGATCTCCGTCTCGATCGCGTCGATGAGGAGGTCCAGGTTGACCTCCTGCTGGGCCGAGACGGGGACGATCGGCGCGTCCTCCGCGACAGTTCCCTCGACGAACGCCTGGATCTGCTCGTAGTTGTCGACGGCGCGGTCGCGGTCGACCAGGTCGACCTTGTTCTGCGCGATGACGACGTTCTCGATGCCGATGAGGTCGAGCGCCATCAGGTGCTCCTCCGTCTGGGCCTGCGGGACGTCCTCGGTCGCGCTCACGACCAGCACGGC
>NZ_JAXRUU010000037.1:0-32136 GCF_034497445.1 Halorubrum sp. AD140 | reverse complement strand
GAACCGGCGGACCCCTACGGGATAGCGTCCTAAGCGCTACGCCTTTGGCCTGGCTCGGCAACCCGCGCGCGGCGTACCATACCCGGGTAGCTCAAAAATACCTGTCGCTACGGGTCCGATCCGAGCGAGCAGCCGACGCGGAGCGTTGCCGGCGCGCTGCCCGTCGCGCACCAGCGTGACGGACGCGGCGGAATCGATTTGTGAACTCGGTCCGAAGCCGTCGCATGTTCGAGCGGGCGAGGCGGGTCCGGAAGGGAAGGCGGTACGCGAGGCTCCTGGAACGGGGCGCGAGCCGGATCTCGCGGGGGCTGGAACGCCGCCTCGCCTCGCGCTCGCCCCTCCGCGAGGTCGCGTTCGCTCGCTCCAGGCGGGAGCTCGACGAGCGCATGGCGGCGGAGCGGACGATCGGCGACGTGCTCGACACCACCGGCACGTTCTACGAACCGAACGGCGCGTACCGCGGATACGGACCGTACCGATCGCTGAGAGCGCTCCAGCACCGGGCGGAGATCGCGGAGCTGGCGCACGAAGTCCGCGCACGCGACCCCGAGACGGTCCTGGAGATCGGCAGCGCGAACGGCGGCACGCTGTACGTCTGGGCGCGCGTCCTGAACGGCGTCGAGACGCTGATCAGCACGGACCTGGACTACCGGGGGCGCCGAGCGCTCCTCGACCACTTCGCGGCGCGGTCCGAGACCTCCCTCCGGTGTATCGAGGGCGACTCTCACGAGGCCGCGACGACGCGAGCGGTTCGCGAGGCGCTCGCGGGCAGACCGATCGACTTCCTCTACCTCGACGGCGATCACTCCTACGCGGGCGTCAGTGCCGATTTCGAGACGTACGGGCCGCTCGTCGCGGACGACGGCCTCGTCGGGTTCCACGACGTCGAGACGAGCGGAACGGGCGTGCCGCGGCTCTGGAGCGAGCTCGAACGAGCGTACGAGTGTCGAACGATCGGCGGGACAGACCGGGACGGCCCGGGCACCACCGGAATCCTGTACAAGGGCGGTCGGTCCTGACGGCGCTCGCAGGCGGTACGCCTCGAGCGACGGGCGTCAGTCCTCCATCTCGAGGGGAAGCCGGTCGAGCACCGCCTCCTCGCCGACCCGACCGAGGAACCACTCCGCGAACACCACCGCGGCGATCCCGAGCCCGACCCCGAAGAGGGTGTCGGAGAGGTAGTGGGTGCCGAGATAGACCCGCGAGAAGGAGATCAGCCCGGCGAAGCCCGCGGCGACCGCGAAGGGGAGCTCCTCGGAGCGCCACGCGATTCCCGCGTACGCCGTGACCGCCGCCGAGTGCCCGGAGGGAAACGAGCTCGTGGTCCCGCCGTCGCCCTCGGTGACGCACACCGGATTCGGCGGGAAGGGCCGCTCGACGAGCGACATCAGCGCCCAGACGACGACGCCGAGTACGGAGAGCGCGACGACGCTCTTGAGGAACTCCTCGCGCCAGCCGGCGAGGTAGAACAGTCCGACGATCACGACGCCGGCGGTGACGGAGCCGAGACCGGTCATCGACGTCATCATCTCGGTCAGGAACGGCGTTCGGATCGCGGCGACGATCTCGGCGGCGCGAGCGTCGGCCCACCGGACCGCGCTCAGGCCCTCGCCGATCAGCGCGTACATGGTTCCCCTCTCGGCCGGACGACCATAGGCGCTCGTGCTCGCGCGCCGCGGACCGCGGACCGCGCCCTACGGGCAGAACTCGCAGTCGCAGTACGCCTCGCAGACGGGGTTGTCGCAGTCGGCGCCGCGCGCCGCACAGTGCGTCCGACCGTGACGGATCAACAGCACGTGAAGCGGGTAGATCAGCTCGTCGGGCACCAGCTCGTCCAGGGCGTCGTGAGCGGCCCGGTTCGAGGCCGACTCGGGGACGAGCCCGAAGCGCTTCGAGACGCGCTCGACGTGGGTGTCGACCGCCATCGTCGGCTTGCCGAAGTGGAAGTTCAGGACGACGCTGGCGGTCTTGGGTCCGACGCCCTTGATCGCCGTGAGCCAGTCTTTGGCGTCGTCGGTCGCCATCGCGTCGAGGAACGCCAGCGAGTACGCCCCGCCGGTCTCCTCGCGGATCGCGGCGAGCGCGCGCTGGATCCGCGCGGCCTTCTGGTCGGCGAGCCCGGCTACGCGGATCGTCTCCGCCAGCTCGTCGTGGTCGGCTGCTTCGATCGCTGCGAAGTCGTCGTAGCGGTCGAAGAGCGCCTCGGCCGCGCGGCTCGTGTTCGCGTCGGCGACGTTCTGCGAGAGGATCGTCCGCACCAGCTGCCGCACGCCCTCGCCGGGCTCGGCGGTCGGGTCGGCGCCGTGCTCGGCCACCCTGTCCACCGGCTCGTACAGCGACACCAGGTCGTCGTGCAGCTCGCGCACCCGAGTCTCGTCCCACGATTGCGTCGACATACCCGCCCTACGGACGGCGCCGACTTCAGGGCGACGGACGGGGCGGCCGAGCGCGCCACTCGGCGTCGCCCGGACGACCGTTTGCCGGCGTCTCCCCGCGCGGCCTTTTTATATCGCACCGACCAACGACGGGGTGTGTACCGAGCGAGCGATCGCGTCGACAACGCGGCGTGGATCGACCGGCTCGACGACGCGTGCGCGACGCTCGACCTCGACGAGGAGGCGCTGTCGACGGCGACGGACCTCTTTTTGTCACGGGCGCCCGACGACGACCGCGGCAAGCGCGTCGCCGCCGCCGCGAGCCTCTACGCCGCCGCGCTGATCCGCGGGCAGGAGCGCTCGCAGTCCGCCGTCGCCGACGCGATGGACGTCTCCCGGCTCTCCGTCCAGAAGCGCTGGAAGCCGATCCTGGAGGACGCCGGCTTCTCGCCGCCGACGTGGTAGGCGGATCCGTGTCAACGCCGCCCCGTCACCGCGGCGTCGCCACGACGCCGAGGTGGTCCTCGTGGTACCGGTCGAGCCGCTCCGTCTCCAGAATCTCGTAGGTCTCGCGGAGCTCGTCGAGCGCGACCTCGAACACGTCGCTCGGCGCCGCGGTGGCGTCCTCACTGCGCGCCTTCACCGCGAGCAGCAGCCGGCCGTCCTCGGCGAGGAACCGCGCGTTCCGCGCCGCCACGGCCGCCTGCCCCCGCGTCGCGACGTCCTGGACGATCGCGTCGACGTCGGCCTCGACGACGTGCGCGTACGTCTCGGGCTTTCGGGCGTCCTTGAGCAGCGGGAACAGCCGGTCGCGGGGTTCCGCCGCGTCGAGGAGGTCGCGCGCGGGCCGGGGGGCGAACTCGACCGCGTACGTCGGCCCGGCGAAGTCCGCGACGTGGCTGACGGTCGTCCCGCTCGCGGCGCCGAGGTACAACACCGTCTCGCCGCCGGTCAGTCCGGTGTCGAGTCCGAGCTCGAACATGCCGCCGAGCTTCGAGCGCTCGGGGTCCCACGCCCGCCAGCCGTCGGCGGTCGGCTCCCCGTACACGGGCGGCCCGCGCGTCGCCAGCCGCGTCTCGCCGGCGATGGCTCGGCGCTCGACGCCCGCCGGTAGTTCTGGGTCGCTCACGCGTCGTCCTCCGCGTCGGCGTCGCTCTCGTCGTCGATATCGCCCTCCGCCCGCGCCCGGATCGTCGCCATCCGCTCGCGGAGTTCGGCGTGGAGGGTCTCCCGGCGCTCGCCGGCGTAGTGGTCGACGCGGGCCGCGAGCGTCAGCTTCCCGGCGAGCGCCCGCGCGGCCGACCCCCGGTCTTCGGGGCGGGTGTTCCGGACGTAGTCGTGAGTGTAGATGATCCCGTGTTTCGGCGATGGCGCGCGCCCGGAGAGGTGCGCGAACAGGGCGTCTTCCGCGCCGAGCACCTGCACGGTGCCGGAGGGCTTCTTCGCGAGCGATGCCAGTCCGCCGGCGAGTGCGATCAGCCGCGCCGCGAGCTCCGGCCCGGCCATCTCGGCGAGGTTCGGCGCGAAGGCGGGCGCGATCCGGTCGATCGTCTCCGCGAGCGCGTCCCGCTCGGTCGCGAGGTCGACGACCCGCTCCGCGAGCGACACGACCCGTCGCTCGACCGGTCCCGTCGGTTCCCTGTCGGCCACGGCGCGGGCGCCCGCGACGCCCGGCTCGACGTCGTCGAAGAGGCTCCCCGCCCACTCGGCGACGCGCTCGGCCAGCTCGTTCGCGGTGCGCTCGCAGTCGTCCATCGCACGAACAGTATGTATCAACTGTCGGTCATCTGCCCGTTCTCGTTCTTTGACGCCTTCTCGGGCGGCGTAGGTCGTCGCTCGGTGGAGTTTCTCGTAGTACTCCTCGTGGTCTATCGCGAATCCAGTTTCGACAGCCTTCGTTGGCCAATCTCGCGGCGTCTCTGCGCTTCCGTTTTCGATGACCTCACGAGCGGCGTCACGGTCGTCAGGTGGGATCGCTTCGAACCACCCCGAGTGGAGATCGGCGTCCGTCATATACGGGACGGTTGACTCGAATTCGTATATGTATCCCGGTGTGGGTCCTTGAACTCGGATCAAAGTCGGCTCTTGATTCCCGATACCATGCCCGGGCACGCATGGGGTAGCAGAGCGCCACCCTAATCGCCGAGAAGCCAATCACAGACCGCACCCAGTGGACGTACAGAGATCCGTCGGTACGCGTACTCGGGGCACAATCGATCGATCGGAGCTCATCATGCCTTGATCAGGGGGTCTCACGACCTCTTCGCCTGATTGCTCGCGTAACCGGGTCCAATCGCAGCCGTTGGCGACGCCGAGAGGGTGCCAGCAGGGACGGGGGAAGTCCGCTGTCCCGCACTGGTCAATCCTCGCGTTCGCGCGGAGAGGACATCAACAGAGTAGGAACCTCCTACCCCGTGCCAGAACTGTAAGATGGACTATTAATCAGATAGTGGAACCTTACTGCGATGGAACCTGATGGGGGGTGGTATCACTTTGACTCCACCTACACCGTTAATACTGTATCCGATCTTACAATTCCATGTTATTATGCTGGTGGGTGCGAATGGATTTAGTCCGCTTTGAGAGTTAGGCGGGATCTACCATGGAGTGTGCAAGATGCGGAGAGTCCGGGTTTAACCGGGTAATAATCGACGTACAGAGCGGGGATCTACTCGGAGGGTTATGTGAGTCGTGCGAAGCAAACACACCCGACCGCTATCCCGAAACCCCTTCACGGGACCCGGGTAGGAAGTGCCAATACTGTCCGCAAATAGTACGTGTCGCACTCCCGATCATAGAATGCGAAATCGAGTACAAGAACGACCTGATCGTAGAGTACGACATCGATGAGAAAACACCTCACTTGTGCGGTGATTGTCTCCCGATCTCCCGCATCGAGGGCGAGAGTGGAACACTCCCTGTCTCTGACAGTGCAATCTGAGTATGGCACTCAAAATCGACTACGAGCGCCTGATTATGACGGGCGTATTGATCGCCGCGCTCGTCCTATGGGGAGGGATCATCGGCGAATTCAGCGGACTCTATCCGGATGGGAAGGAAGCTGCATCAGCCGTGCTTGGAGTATTTATCCTAGTCTTTACAATATTCGTGTTGATACTCGCCTACTATCCAGAGGAGCCGAGTGAAAAATCAAACTCGTGAGCGGTCCGTTCCGTTCGGCACGTTCGCAGTCAGAAACCGGCATCTCATTTCGGTGACTTCACGCTAACGGAGTGAACAGCTTTCAAAACGCGGTAAACCTTTGATGGGGGAGTGTTTTCGGTAGGAAGCACTCCTATGAACAAAGACGATCACGTCATCAACGCCGTCATCCTCGGTATCGGCGTCGGGTACTTGCTCGCTCCGACACTCGGGGAACCCACACTCCACGCAATTGTATTGGTAGGCATCCCGATTGTAATCGGTGCGTTGTTCCCCGATATCGATACCGAGTTCGGAACGCATCGCGAAACGTTCCACAATTTCGTGACCCTCGCTGTGTTCCTTGCGTTTCCGATCTACTTCGGAAACTTGTTTTTCGTCTGGATGGGCGTCCTCACGCACTTTGTTCTCGACCTCCTCGGAACGAAAGGAGGTCTGGCCCTCTTTTATCCGGCCACGAGACACGTGAGCGTCCCCGTCGGGGTGACGGTCGACAGTCGTAAAGCGCGAGTAGTCACGCTGGCAGTCACCGGGCTCGAACTCGGTGTTGTCTGGACGCTAGTACACTACGGATTCGGCAATCTCTTGCGGGCTCCCGGCGTGTGGGACCTCTTCACAACAGTCTTCTGAGGGTGACCCACCAACCCGGCGTGGCGTCACTCCACGCCGGCTACCTCCACTACGAGCAGAGGGACACCGGACCCCATCACCCGATCAGCCGAGCGGGTCAAGCAGCTGGCAACGGAGGTCGTGCGTCTTGACGAGATCGGTTCCGACCTCGTCTTTGGCAGTAAAGTAGAGGATCTGCCATCCATCCGCAGCGAGCTCTCGAAGAACCTCGAATCCCTCCTGGAGCCGTCTACGGTCTGCTGGGAGGAAGGCGTCGTCCAGCAGGAAGAATCCAGGCTCGGAGCTCAGTAACTGCTCTGCGAGCCCAACCCGAGCCGAGAAGTACAGCTGTTCGGTCGTCCCGTGGCTGAGTTGCGTGGGTGTGAAGACCTCCTGTCCGTTTGTGTGGACCTGTATAACTCTCTCCTCAGCATCGTAAGTAACGCCCGTATATCGGTCAGCAGTGATCGTCTGGAACACGTCCGTGGCCCGACTCTCAGTGCCGAAGAGGTCCGTAATCTTCTGTTCCTCCTCCGACTGGATGTTGTCAAAGATATCGAGTGCCTCCCGGGCGATATCTGCGTCACGTTCGATCTGTTCTACCAGCTGATTCAACTCGTGGACGACGTCTCGGAGCCCTTCGACGGAGCGCGACGGCAGCGACACGGAGTCATCGAGGAATGGCTCTGTAGAGAGCGCCTGAATCCGATCGTCAAACTCACGCAGTCGTCGCTCGTGCGCCTCCAACTGCTCTGTCAGCTCTTCACGACGTTGGGTCAGCTCCTCCTGTTGCTCGCGAAGCGCGGGTAATCGATCCGGGTCGTACTCGTCCGCGTCTACGTTCTCATCGACGTCCGCGACCATCGTCTCGAGCGCTCCTTCCCAGTGTTCGAGCGGTGGCTCTGGTTCTGGCTCCGTCGTGCTCGGCGTGCCGAGAGCGTCCGTGAGGCTCTGAACTGCTTGGTCACGCTTCCGTTTGAGTGTCTCCTGTGCGGCCACACGCTCGCGGTACTCTTCGATGTTGGCCGCGTCTACCTCCCGAAGAAGTGTGTGTCTCTTCTCTCGGTTCGAGCGTCGCTGTTCCCGCGCTGTCTCGAGGTCGTCGGTACACTCGTCAATGAGTTCGTCCTTTACCCCGATTTGTCGAACGAGTTCATCGCGACGATCCTGCAAGCCCGCCAGCTCGTCGCGAAACGCTCTGGTCGCCGGTCCGATTTCGGCAATTGTGGTGACGTCGAGCCCCGCGTCCTGCGCTTGCTGGAGTACCTGTTCCTGCTCCCGTTCCGTGGCCGTTACCGATCGGTGTTGCAGGCCGTACCAGCCCGCAGCCATACCACCGAGTACCGCAAGGAGGACGCCCGCAATCGTGCTCCCGACGATCGCTGCGACTCCCCCCAGTCCGAGCCCGACGAGTGCAGTGTACTTCGCGAAGGGCATCCCTCGGGATGCTCCAATCGACTCACCGTGAGACTCCCTGAACGACGCCAACACGCGAGTAACCTTGGCAACATCGTCGGCACGCGCCTCTAGCGGTACCAACGCTGCTTCGACGGAGTCGGTCTCGGTCTTGAGCTGTCTCCGCTCCTCACGGAGCGAGGAACGCTTACTTTCGAGGTCCTCAATCTCGTCCTCGGCTGCGACTATCTCCCGGTCGAGCCGTTCCAACTCGTTGAGGGTCGATTGGGACACCTCGTCATCGAGTTGCTCGATCGCGTCTCTGTACGTGGTCAACCGCTCCGTGAGTGTCGCATGGGTGTCCCACGTTTCGGCGGCCTCCTGGATCGCACGCTCGTCTTCACACCGTTGGAGCTCAGTCGTGACGGCGACCGCCTCTCGTTCGGCTGCTGCGATGTCACTCGCTTCGGCGTCACCGATGTACTCTCGAATGTCCGCGGCGAGGGTGGTCGTCTGGTCACGAACCTCTGCTGCATTCGATCGGCTGCGGGCCGACGACAGGCCGCGACCGTCGACGCTGGTCAGTCGTCCGTGCACAACGAGTCGAGACTGGATCGCGTCAATCTCGTTCGTGTGGAGGTCGCCGATCTGCTGGGTCACCGAATCGTAGAATTCGTGTTCATCGCGGAGTTGCAGGTCGCTATCTCGGATGACGAAGATGTTACGGAGGTGTTGCGGCGAGAGGTCCACCAGATCACCGAGTACCATTCCGTCGCCGAGCTTCTGGTCGGTGTCGCCGGTCTCGACGACAACGTGGCCGCTCGGGGATTCGTCGACTCGGGAAACGTGGGGAATCGCGGTTTCGATATCCGGCTCGAGTAATTTGAGGACGGCCTCTAATAGCAGTGTCTTTCCGGATTCGTTCGGCCCATAAAAGACCTCGAAGTTGTCCTCGCACTCGTGAGTGAAGCGGGGAAGCGGGCCATAGCGGTCAATGTGGATATCGGTCAGTTTCATGTGAGCTTCCCCTCTGCGGCCAGGTTGGCGAAGATCGCGAGCGTCTCTTCCCAGACGTCGTCCTGAAAATGCTCCACATCGTAGTCGTCGCGTTCCTGGACAGCGTGGAGCGTCTCCCGCTCCTCGAGACGACGTTGGACCGCCTCGAACAGCGGGTGTGAGATGATGTGTTCGACCGTTCGGGTGCTGTTCTCGACGGGGACGTCGCCACTCACCGCAGTGAGGGCGTCACGGAACGCCGTTTCATCCATCTCGGTGAACCCGTCGACACGGATCTCCGGTGCGACATTCCGCTCGTTCCAGATGCCCACTCGCGACTGGATCTCTTCGAGGACGCGTTCCTCCTTCCCGGGGATAACTCGGAGATCCAGCGTATCGTAGTGAAACGAGTCGAGGGTCTGGAGCTGAACGTTCTGAGCTGCGTCGGCGTCGATGAGGACGGCCGTCCGTCGACCTGTCTCTTTTCGCGTTACCGACGCTGGTGTGCCAGGATAGACGAACGTTCCGCCGTTCGAAAGTTCGGTTCGGTGCTGTGTGTGGTAGTGTCCCGCAAGATAATAGTCGAAATCCAATTCGGCAAGTTCCTCAGTGGTGACGGGGAAATACCGTTGCTCACCCTCGTCTCCGACGCCTCCCCGAACAGGTGCTTCCAGGCTACAGTGTAACAATAGGGCTTCCGGCCCGTCGAACGGCTCCCGATCACGTAACCCAACAAGAAGCTCGTCAGTCGCTTGCGGTGTGTACGGCAGCGCGGTAACTCGAGTGTCGTGGATGACGAATTGACCGAACGGCGTCTCGGTTGCGGGCGTGAAGGACTCGCCGAAGAAGAGGTTTCTGCGGAACGCATCGACGTCGTGATTGCCTGGAATCGTCAGGATGGGATACGAACGGTCGGAGAACAGTTCTCGAAGCGAGTCGCGTAGCTGCTCCGATGCGACGTCGCTATCGAAGAGGTCGCCTCCGATCGTAACGAGGTCGACATCAGCGGCATCCGCCTGCGAAAGAACGGTTTCTAACGCCGCGTGGCGTTCTTCGGCGTCAGGTCTGAGATGAATGTCCGCAGTGTGCAGGATTCGTACCATCTATTAGCCAGTCACCTTTCTCAATTCCACGACTGCGTAAAGACGTTCGGGTCATTCGGCGCTTTCGGGCCCCGTCTCAGTAGGTATCGAGCGCTTCACGAAGCCGAAACACAGCGTGAGTGAGTCGCCCGTCAGTCCAACTCGCCTCTTTCTCGAGATCGCTTGTAACCTGTCGACACCGCTTGCGAGTGGTCCACATGATGAATCCGAGTTCCAATCACGCAACAGAACTATCTGAAGCACAGGAAAGCCCAGTTTACAGGCGGTTCTCGGCGGCCCCATCGGGTGACGTGAATTCACGCCAATGGTTGATCGCCCAGTAGCCGAAACCGGTGCCGACGAGACCAGCGGCGAGGAAGTAGAGCACGAGGCGGCTCACGAAAACGTCCTCCGGATTGCGTATCGTATAGAACAGCCCTTCGACCGTGAGCATGCTGAGCAGGAACGAGACGATGCCGAGTGCGAGCGCGGTCCCGATGATGACTCGGCCGACCACGTCGTTCCGTTCGAGGAATACAACGGTGACCGTGAAAGCGAACGCAGCGAACACGAGATACCACGGTGCACGGCTCTCGAGGCCGGAGACTTGGTTCTCGATTACCGCGAGAATGCCGATGAAACTCGCGGTCATGATCACCGTCGATAAGCCGGCAAGAACGCCGGTACGAATGAAGTACCGTTCCCGCCACTCCTCTATCATACTGATTGCCTGAACTAACCGACAGTATAAATAAGCCTTCGATGAGGTGATTGATACGTCAACGCCTTCGGAGGTACCGCTCGTCGGACTGGCCCCACACGCCAGTCAATCAGGCCTCCCACGCTGTTGTTGGGATGGGTCCTGTTGGCTGCGAACGCTCCACAGCCAGACCCTGACCTTATAGAGAGCGTACAGGATGTAATACAGCACGCTCTTCCAGAGGTACATCATGAGGTCGCCGAACTCGAAGAGCGCGCGAGCGGCCTCGTTTTCAACGTCCTGTTTCTCAGGAGGGCTCGGTCGACTCGGCGGTTCGATGCGAGTGTCATCCGACGCCGTTCTCCGACCGCTCCCGTATCGTCGCGGTTGGGGAGATTTAGACTGTGCTGCGGGATGCGATCCACCTCTGAAGGGGGATGCGTCGTCGTTCGGGTCGGTGTCGGATATCTCGCGGAGGTCCCCGATCTCGTCTTTCAGGAGGAGGTTTTCCTTCGTCACTCTATTAATCCGTTCGACGAGTTCCTCGTCATCAAGCTGTTCAAGCTCAGCGGAATCCAGGTCGATAGCGACGTGTTCACCCAAAGAGTCAGATGAGTCAGCCGTCGACTCTACAGGAAGTCGGTCGGTGTCCGTCTCACTGAGTTCGGTCAGTGGATCCACATCGGGCGACTCGACCGGATCTGGCGTGGCAGGTTCGTCAGCGCTATTGCTCGCATCGTACGCTGTACTCGAGTCGGACATCACACCGTCACCTTCAATTTCAGAGATGAACTGCTGACCGACCTGTTTCAGGTCAGGTCGCTCGAACGCTTCCAGCCCTGGCGTCGCTCCCGCGTCGAAGGTTCGCTTCTGGCGGAATTGAACCCGCTCGATCGTATCGTCCCAATCCGTCATCAGGTAGGCCTCCCCGGGGTCGAAGTTCTCGCACTCCTTAGCGCGGTCCTTCCCGATAACGTTGGAGACGACAGTTAAGTCACTCTCCCAGGTGAATTTATGCCACACCATCCAGTCACACTGGGTGATGTAGTCTTTATCGACCGACGACGGGCGCTGCGACACACCACACATGCCCAGACCGCGCTTTCGGCCGCGCTTCGCGACGCGCTCGAGTAATTCGCCGAGCTCACCCGCTCCACCCCGTTGGGGGAGATACTCCTGCATCTCCTCGACGACGAGGAGGAAGGGTTTCCGGATGCGTTTCTCCCGCGAGTACACCTCGTCGATGACACGCCTAATGAGGTCTTCGGACGTGTCTGTGTCGTCGTATCCGGACACGTCGAGGATGACGGGGAGATTCTTCTCAAGTGCGATCTCGGCGATCTTGTCGGCGTGTTCAGGGCCCACCTGTACTTCGGCGAACTCGTCGCCGCCGACGTGGAGGAGTTCATACTCCTCTTTCAGGCCGAAGTATTCGCCCTCGGTGTCGATGATCAGGAGTGGGAAGTTGTTCTCGAGGAGCTCCTCGCAGAGAACGCTCACCGTGTTACTCTTCCCGCTTCCCGACTTCCCGGAGACAAATCCACGGCCGGTGAGCAGTTCTTTGACGGGGAGCGTTTTCGCCCCTTTCGTCGCGACGATCCACTCTTCGGGGCCCTCGTCAGTCATTCGCGTCTTGACCCCTCGCAACGCACCACTATATGCTTGGTGTCACCTGTCAGAAAACTCAATGGATGAATCGAACTCCCTCTTGAGCCAAAGAGTACTGGGGCGATATCGGGGCCAAACCCGGATATCACGGGTATTCCTGTCCGACTAGCTAGTTCGGGGGGTCGGCAAATGTGTTCATTGACGCGAGATGTTCCTGTAACGACTGATAGTAGTACGTCGCCGACTCGCCATCAGTCTGTGACTCCGTTGTGAGAGTGTCCCAGTCACCGATCAGTACCAGTCGTTTCTGCGCTCGCGTTAGCGCAACGTTGAGTCGACGCGGCCCCTCGACGGGGAAACCGAGGAACCCGATCTCACCCTCGTCGTTGCTTCGAACGAACGACACGATCACCGCCTCACGCTCGCCGCCCTGGAACGAATCGATCGTGTCGACCTTTACCTCAGCCGCGCTCGACGCGCCGAGTTCCTGATTGAGTTGAGACCGAATGATCCCGATCTGGCCGTCATACGGCGTTATGATACCAATTTCGTCGGCCAGTAATCCGTGGCGGAACAGCCGCTCGACTTCCTTGGCGACGATCTCGGCCTCTGCTCGGTTGAAGTACGAGTGCCCCGGCGTTCGCTCCTCCGTCCCCTGTACGTCGTAAGCGACGACTGGGTCAAGCGGCCCGATCGTCCAACGCCGGTTCCGCTGTCCGTGCGTCAAAACACCATCGTAAAACGCCTGGTTGGGAAACGCAGCGATGTCTTCGTGCATGCGGTACTGCGTCGTCAATGTTGTACGAAGCCTGTCTGCACCGTAGAGTCCGATCAGGTGTTCGAACAGAGAGAATTCCGGCTGCTCAACGATCTGACGTTCGTCAGAGTGATACGGGGGAAGCTGTTTGTGGTCGCCCGCGAGCACCGCCTTCTCCGCTTTTGTGAACGGAATAAACGTGGACGGAATCGTTGCTTGCGTAGCTTCGTCGATAACGGTAATATCGAACATGTCGTCCGCGAGGTCGCTCGCGGCGCTCATCGTCGCACCCACCACGTCTGCGTGCCAGACGTCGCCGTCGACATAGCGTTCCTCCACGATCGAATTGGTTGAGTTCGAGCCGACGCGCGTGATATCGAGCTCGCCCTCCACGGCATCCGCGTGTATCGACCGCGGATCTAGCCGATTCGATGTACTCGATCCTACGAGGAGGTTGTCGACTGCCTGATTCGAATGCGCACACGCGAGCACGCGGAGGTTCTCATCGACAGCAGCGCGAATAATTGCCGTGAGCGTCCTCGTCTTGCCGGTACCCGGCGGGCCGTGGATACAGTACACATCCTCAGCGCGGAGCGCGTTCCGAGCCGCCGTTTGCTGCGTCGCGTTCAGGTCTCCACCGACGTGCGCATAGCTGGATTCCTCCGTCTCGAGCGATTTCTCGCCGGTTACGATGGTGCGCTTTCGCTCGTCGGACTCCACGGTTGAAATCGCGTCTAATTGGCGATCGAACGGGACCGGATTTACCAACTCGGCCACGACGAACTCGACCTCGCTGTCCTCACCAAACGCGGCTTCGGCCGCAGCCTTGTCGTTCGACGAGTCCCAGTACACGCCGACCCCAAGCGTTCGACCGTCGATGTCGAAGAGTTCCGCCTCGACGGGGAACCCAGTGCCATCGTCGACACGGTCGATGAATATCTCACTTCCAGGATACAGCCCGTACTCTCCCGGAACATCGACGGTGTCAGTGTCCGGATCTACCGAGATGCGAAGTTTCACGATCTGCTCCCCGTAGTCACCGACTTCTCTGCCGACAGGGGCGACCGATCGGACGCCGTTAAATTCCTTGAAGAACTCCTGACGCCTCATCGAAGCATACGTCTGTCGTCTTTTTGCCCGTTCTGCTTCGCGTTCGCGCTCGACAAATGAACGAAGGTTCTCGAACAGTTCAGTAGATGGTGACGCATCCACGGCAGCCGATGTAGCCAGTGACGGTTCGACACCGCCCTGTGCCGTCGAATTCGCTGGCAGATCCGGGTCACTGCTTTTCAGGTACGATGGCGCTTCACCGGGGTTCGTCCGAGGCGACCAGAACCGAATCCGCCACGCAGGGTAGGAGTACCGGAGTTCCTCGATATCGATCTCGATCAAGCGCCGCCGTGAGAAGTCATAGAACGACACGGTTGTCGCGCCGTTAGACGCATCATACAACAGAAATTCGCCCGTGAGTTCGGCCGAATCCGGTTCGTGAATCGGAACACGAAGTCGATGGTCATCGACCTGGATCCCGTCGACGGTGCGGAACGCGTCGAAAATCGCTTCGACGTCGACCGGCGACTGGAGCCACCACTGGCCAGCATACTCGCGGGCCTCACGGTCGAACACTGCTGGGCGCTGCGGAAGATTTGTGAACGCGTGATAAACCGCAGTGAGAGATTCGCTCATCGTGGACCCCTCCAGCCGCTTTGGCCCCTTGTGAAGTCTCCCCGTCCATCGTACTCGACGGCACACTCACGGTGAAACGAGATGATAGCGTCGCGATACCCGCTATCGAAGAGATATCGAGCCTCCCATGCCGGCGAATTCGAACTTGCTTCGAGTGTCATGGCGGTTGAAGGTGAGTCATAATATGCGCTGAACCGTGACGAGGAAGTCGATGTATCCCGATTTGGTGAGTTTCCCGACGTCATTTGCGAGCTCCGTCATTCCGTCCCATATGGCGCGTTCTTCGACGTCGTGTTTCAGTGTGACCTGAACGCCAATGAAACGCCTCGTACCAATTGCCGATACATAGCTACCTCCAAGAATGTATCGAACGACTAGTAGCCTTCGGTGTGAAACATCACGGATCCACAGCCACTGTCTCGAAAATATCACGGAACCGGTCAGACCAGTTCGCTCGATCCTGAGTGAGGCCGGATGTGAATTTGGTTACTGAGTCGCTGAGAAGTGAGGTGCGACGTAGTCTACAATAAACTGGAGGAACGCCTTCGTTTCGAGATCACGAGGTTCGTAGATCTCGAAATATCCAGATTCGGTAATGTTGAGGTTGTACTCGGTTCCATCCAGCGACACTCGCATTCCGAGCTGGTTTTTCGCGCCGCTCGTCAGGTGGTTTGAGAACGCCGGGTCCGCTTGGAGCTCGGTCCCGTGGATCACCCCGTTCTCGGCGCCGGCGTCTCGATCGTAGAAGCCGACCTTCCAGAGCGATGGGTCAGAGAATTCCGAGAGAACGCCGTCGAGATCGATCTGAGCGCGTTCGGGAGTCACGCTGATCGCCCGTTGGAGTACGTCGTAGAAGAAGAGACCCGACGTATTTGCGACGACGACGACTTCGCCGGGAATCCCGGCAAATTCGGTGTGTCGTGTTACGACGTCCATCTCTTGATCAACGGAGATTTCGTCGAACTCGATGGCAGCGGACTCACGTGTAGCGAGGGTCTCCCGAGCAGCAACACCCTCGTTGATATCGATCCCGTCTGCTGTTCGAGCCACCCCCGTGATATCGATCTGGTCAGTGAGGTCCCGTCCATCTTCCTTCCGACTCCCGCGGTAGGGTTCAAATCTGGAGAAATCGTCCTCCAGCACACCAAGTACACCGGCTTTCATGCGATGAGGACTGTCTCGAGGCCGGTAATAAAACCTACCGGCTCAACTGAATTGCCAGACGGCGCTTGATCTCACTGGTCGACGGTTCGCTAGGTGGTATCGTTCGCGTTCGCATACAATCGGCGCTCTGAACGCTATCACCTGCGTCCCGCCGACGTCGACACTCGGTGAGACGTCCGATACCAGTTCGCTGGCCACGCCGCCAGTGGTCCGCACTGCGCGGATCAGCTGTCCGTTGTCGGGGCGCTCGCGGACCGTCTCACGAGTCGCCCCGACGGTCGTCTCGTGAAGCCGGTCGTCGTACGCGTCCTCGGAGTCGGCGAAGCGGACGCGCTGGGACTACTCCGCGGCCGTCGCGTCGGCGTCTCCGTCGCCTTCGTCGTCGCTCTCGCCGGATCGGAGTGCGGAGAGGAAACCGTTCGGATCGGAGCGGAGGTCGGCGATCGTCGCGCCGGCGAGCCCGCCGAGGGCCCCGCCGGTGCTCGCGGCGTTTCGGCTGATCAACCCGCCGATCGCAGCGCCGACGGCCGCGCCGATCGCGGCGCACTTCGCTCGGGACATCGCGTTCTTGATGCGCGCTTTCATACCTGTTACTTCTCTGCGAGCTTACAAAAATCTGTCGTCTGCTCGGGGACGGAAGTCGCGGGCGGTCGGCGGCGGGGCTCGACGGTGGTGCCGGCCACATCGGGCTCTCGTCGGCGAGACGGCTACGCCCGGTTCGTCGCTCGGTCCGCGAACGCTCACTGCAGCCGCTTCGTCGTCTCCACGAGCGGGTGGCGCGCGTAGTCGACGATCTCGATGTCGGTGATGGCGCGGAGCCCCTCCTTCTCGGCGGTCTTGGCCATTCCGAGGTCGATCGCGCGGGCCGGGACGATCACGTACGCGTCCATCGTCTCGATCCCCGCCTCGTGGGCGGCCATCACGCGGTGGTGACCGTCAGCGAGGTGGAGGGTGCCGTCGTTGTCGATGACGACGAGGGGCTCGGCGAGTCCGCGCTCGAGCTCGTACTTGCGCCCCTCAAGCTCGTCGGCGTACACCCGCGCCTGCGTCGGGATGAGATCGGTGAGCCGCACCTCGCGGCGCTCCTCGGTGAGTTCGACGCCGTGGATCTGTTCGAGCGTCCGCATCAGCTTGCCGACCTTGCTCGGCGTCGCGCGCTCGATCTGCGAGCGGACCACGTCGGTGTTCGAGATGATCCCCACGAGGTTGTCGGCGTCGTCGACGACGGGGAGTCGCTGAATTCCGGACCGCAGGATCACGCGGGCGGCGTCGGTCACCTTCATCGCGGGGTGCGCGACGATGAGGTCGTCGGACATCACGGTGAAGATGGGTGCCTCGTCGTCGGCGAGCAGCAGGTCGGCCGCCGAGACGAACCCCTCGACGGTCCGCCCCTGGGTGACGGGGAACCCGTTGTGCCCGTCGCTCTCGGCCATCCGTCGCGCGACCGCGCCGACCGTCTCGTCGGGGCTCACGGTCTCGACGTCGCGGGTCATGTACTCGCCGACGGTCGGTTTCCCGCTCATCGTCCGCCGTACGACCCGGCGGAACAAAAAGGGGGTGGGGCGCTCCCCGACGCGAGCGACCCGCTACGCTCGCTCGTGGACGGTGAACTCGACGGCGTTGACGACGTAGTGGGCGACGACGGGAGCGAGGAGGCTCCCCGTGGCGACGAACAGCCCCGCGAGCGCGAGGCCGAGCGCCCCGGCGGCGACGATCCCGAGCCGCCCCTGCGCACCGTGCCCGAGTCCGAAGGCGACCGAGGAGCCGACCGCGAGGAGCCACGGGTCGACCGCGAAGCCGGCCGCGAGCGCGCCGACCAGCGCGCCGCGGAACAGCGCCTCCTCGAAGACCGCGACGGTCGGCAGGGCGACGCCGAGCAGCAGGACCCAACTCGCCGGGGGTGCCGGGCGCCAACGCCGTGCGAAGGCGCTCCGAGGGTGCGAGGCCGACCCGCGCGCCGAGCCGCGCGGCCGCCTCATTGCCGGCGGCGAGCGCGACTCCGAAGACGACGCCGACCGCGGCGAGCCCGAGCGTCCCGAGAGAGCCGAACGCCGGCGCGCCGAGCGTCGGATGCGCGCCGCCGACGCCGAACGCCGACGCCGGCACCGCCGTCCACCACGCGACCGCGACGAGGACGGCGAGTCCGCCCGCCTGCGAGGCCGCGGCGTTGGCCAACAGGAGCCGCGTCGTGAGGACCGGGCGGTCGGCGGGCGCGTCGCCGCAGGTGTCGTCGCCCTCGGCCTCGAAACTGCGATCGGCGGCGACGTCGCTCCGCGAGTCGACGATCCGCGCCCGCTCCAGCAGGCGCTGCGAGCGGCGGGTGAGGAACAGAAGCAGCAGCGTCACGGCGACGGTCGCGAGCGCGAACGTCGCCCAGTCGGGCATCGGTCAGTGCGGGGACGCCGGTCCTACTGCGGGCTCGGGCTGGAGGGACCGGAGACGCTCCCCTCCTTCAGGGCCGAGCCGGTGATCGACTTGAGCCGGGAGACGAGCGAGTCCTTCTCGGCCTCGCCCTCCAGGGCGATGTCGAGCACCTCGCTGATGTGCGAGACCGGGATGATCTCGATCATCTCCTTGTACTCGTCTTCGATCATCACGTCCTGCTCGTTCGCCTGCGGGATGATGACCCGGGTGCAGCCGGCCTTCGCGGCCGCCTCGATCTTGTGGGTCACGCCGCCGACGGGGAGCACGTCGCCGCGCACCGACAGCGAGCCGGTCATCGCGAGGCTCTGGTCGACGCCGACGTCCTCCAGCGCGCTGATGACGGCGGTCGCGACCGTGATGGACGCGCTATCCCCGTCGACGCCCTGCTGGCCCGCCTGCACGAACTGGATGTGGATGTCCATCTCCGAGATGTTCTCGTCGGAGAACTTCTTGATGATCGCGGAGACGTTTGACACCGACTCCTGGGCCATCTCCTTCAGCTGGCCGGTGGCGATCACCTCGCCGGGCCCCTGCGAGGGCGCGACCTCGGCCATCACCGGGAGCATGATCCCGGAGTCCTCGCCCATCACGGCGAGCCCGTTGACGCGGCCGACGACGTAGCCGTCGGAGACCTGCAGCTCGTAGTCCTTCCGCCGCTCGATGAAGTCGTCCGCGAGCTGCTGTTCGATGGAGCGCGAGCGCCCCTTCGCGGACAGCACGTGTTCGCGGGTGGTGTGCTCCGCCTCCTCGCCGCGGGCGATGTCGCCGGCGACGCGGACGAGCCCGCCGAGGTTCCGGAACAGGAGGGTGAGGTGGCCCTTCCGGCCGGAGCGCCGCTTGGCCTCGAGGATGACCTCCTCGACCGCCTCGGCGGTGAACTCCGGCAGGCGGCCGTCCTTCGCGACCTCCTGGGCGATGAACCGGACGTACTTCCGGCGCATCTCCGGGGTGTCCTCGATCGTGTCCTCCATGTACACCTCGTAGCCGTACCCCTTGATCCGGCTCCGGAGCGCCGGGTGCATGTTCTCCATCGCGTCGAGGTTCCCGGCCGCGATCATGACGAAGTCCGTCGGGACGGGCTCGGTCTGGACCATCGCGCCCGAGGAGCGCTCGGACTGGCCCGTGATCGAGAACTCGCCCTCCTGGATCGCCGTCATGAGGTGCTGCTGGGAGCGGATGTCCAGCGTGTTGATCTCGTCGATGAACAGCACGCCCTTGTTCGCCTTGTGGATGGCGCCGGCCTCGACGCGGTCGTGGCTGGGTGTCTCCATCCCACCGGACTGGAACGGGTCGTGGCGGACGTCGCCGAGCAGCGCGCCGGCGTGCGCGCCGGTCGCGTCGCGGAACGGCGCGGTCTTCGTCTCGCCGTTGTTCACCAGCAGGTTCGGGATCATCGCGTCGGAGCCGCGGTTGAGGTAGCGGAAGACGAGGTAGACGACCCCGGCGGCGATGATGCCGACGAGGATCTGCCCGACGATGATGAGCGCGTAGCCCAACACGACGGCGATGATGATCCACATCAGCAACGACCGCATCTGGTTGCGCTTGCGCGCCTCCTCGCGGTGCGCGTCGACGATCTGCTGGCCCTTGCCGGCGGGCACCGTCCGGATCTTCGGCTTGTTGCCGTCATCCGGGTTGTGGTAGACCAGGACGTCCTGCAGCTCCTCTTTCGGGAGCAGCTCGGACATCGCCTTCGCTAACATCGACTTTCCGGTCCCGGGTGAGCCGATCATCATCACGTGACGGCGCTGTTTGGCCGCCTTGATGATCACGTCCCGGGCGTGCTCCTGACCGATCACCTGGTCGACGAGGCGGTCGGGGATCTCGAGCTCGGCGGTGGTGTCGATCTTGAGTCCGCCGAGGAGGTCGTCCTCGTCCGGGTCCTCGTCGATCTCCGCGCCCTCGACCTCGACGGAGCTGCCGAGCTCGTCGATGCTGCCGCCCTCGCTCCTTTCGGCGGCGTCTTCGCTCTCTTCGGAGGCACCCTCGGGGGTGACGCCGCCCTCTTCGTCGTACCCGGCTCCGGCGTCGTCCGGGCCGTCGTCGTCGACGACGATCCCGTCGTCCCAGACCTCGTTCGGGGCGTCGTCGGTCGACTCGCCGGTCTCGTCCGGCTCCTCGCCGTCCGCCGACTCGTCGGTCTCCTCGGCCGTATCGGCCTCGTCGGACTCACGGGCCCCGTCGTCGGGAGCGGCGTCGTCGGGAGCGTCCTCGCCGTTCCCCGCCGGATCCGCGAACCCCGATCCGGTCCGGTCCGGGCTCTCTGGGTCCTCGGAGGGCGGGTCGTTCGCGTCCTTTTCGTTGCTCATAGAATCGGGTGTCGCTAGCGAAAACGAAGGGTCGGCTACTGATATACTTTCTCCCCGCGGGCGATCCGCCGACATCCAACGAAACCCCACGGAGAGCGGCCAATGAGCCCGATATTGCGGTTCGAGACCTCCCGCGATCTTTATAAATGATGGTCGCCCAACGTGGATCCATGCGCGGGTTCTACATCGGGCGGTACCAGCCGTTTCACGACGGCCACCGGCACATGGTCGAGGAGATCGCCGAGGAGGTCGACGAGCTGGTCCTCGGGATCGGCTCCGCCGGCGACTCTCACACCACCCGAAACCCGTTCACCGCCGGTGAGCGCGTGATGATGGTGACGAAGGCCGTCGAGCACCTCGACGTCACCACCTACGTCGTCCCCATCGAGGACCTCGACCGCAACTCGGTGTGGGTGAGCCACGTCCAGAGCATGACGCCGCGGTTCGACGTGGCGTACTCGAACAACCCGCTCGTCGTCCGGCTGTTCGAGGAGGCGGGCGTCGAGGTTCGGGGCTCTCCCATGTTCCGCCGCGACGTACTGGAGGGCGCGGAGCTCCGCGAGCGAATAATCCACGGCCGCGACTGGGAGTCGCTCGTCCCGGAGGCCGTGAGCGACGTGATCGAAGAGGTCGACGGGGTCGAGCGCGTCCGCCGGATCGCCGAGACCGACGCGAACGGCGAGAACCCGGCGGACGCGTGAGAGCGCGATAGCGTGGTTCTGAAAAACGGGCACTGTTGAAAACGGGTACTGTCGGAGCACTCGGCGTCGTGGACGGGGAATCGCCCCACGCGGGCCGGTTTGAAACGGCCGACGCGCCTCGGACTCGCCCCGTGACCGCTCGATATCCGCGAACGGTCTGCATCGGTTCCGAAACGGGGTCGGCTCAGACGAGGTAACCCAGCTCTTGCAGGTGCGCTCCGGTATCGATGCCGGGTTCCACTCCGGGGGGTTCGAGCGTGGGTTCGAAGGTCTCCTCGTCGGTCGCCGTGGTCTTCGCCCAGGGGACGCGCCGGACCTCCGGCACCGGGACGGCGTAACGGTGCATGTACATCCCCCACTCGCCGTAGGCGTTGCCGTGATCGGCGGAGAGGACGACCCGGTCCGCGTCGAGGTTCTCCAGCAGGATCGCAACCTCGTCGAGCACCCACCGGAGGTTGTCGAGATACGCCTCCCACACCCGTTCGTATTCGCCCCCGTCTTTCAGGTACCCGAAGGGCTCGCCCTCCCAGGGGTACAGCTCCGTTCGGCCTTCTTCGATCGCCCTGGCGGTGAAGGGGTGGTGCGGTTGCTCGTAGTGGACGACGAGCCGATCGGGATCGACCGACCGACCGACGCTGATCGCCCGTTCGGTGACCGGGCGGGGGAGACACTGTCCCACCGGTGCCGGCTCGGCGTACTTCCACGGCTGATCGACGTGATCGAAGTCGTTGAGGTGGAGGGTGTCCCAATCGGTGTACGATATCCCGCGGCCGTCTTCGGGGAACTCGCGGTCTCCGAGCACGCGTTGGGCGAACGCGTTGGCCGTCACGAGCGCTGTTCGCTCGACCTCTTCGCGGTAGCGTTCGGTGAACGTCTGGGCGATCCACTCGGCGGAGGCGGAACCCACGGACCAGATCGCGTCGACGTCGCGGATGAAGTCGTACTCCGGGGCGACCTCACGGAGGGCGTCGACGCGGCAGGTGTCGAGAACGATCAGCGCGTCCCACTCGCGCTCGTAGACGTTCGTCCCGACCGGGAACCGTGAGAGTAGGGACATCGCCACGCCCACGTACTGATAGTATACCCACCTGAGGAGCGATGGCATGACATGCTGAAAGCGCCACTCGTAAAATGTAAATATCCTATTATTTTTTGTAAACCTATCCTACCCACAGCGATTCACAAGTAGGACGCTGCACAGGCGGGGAGCGTCGACGCCGCGTTCCACCCGGAACCCGTCGCCCGTCCCTTTTAAGAGCGAGCCGCACCGCGGATCGCCCGTGATCACGCTCACGTCCGACTTCGGCTCGCCGTACCCGGCCGCGATGAAGGGAGTGATCCGGCGTCGCACCGACGCCGAGATGATCGACGTCGCTCACGACCTCCCGCGCGGGGACCCGCGAGCGGCCGCCTTCTGGCTGCGGTTCGTCCTCCCGGAGTTCCCGCCCGCCGTCCACTGCGCGGTCGTCGACCCCGGCGTCGGCACCGACCGCGACGCCCTCGTCGTCCGCGCCGGCGCCCACGTCCTCGTCGCGCCCGACAACGGGCTGGCGATGCCTCCCGCCCGCGCGCTCGCCGACGGGGCGGCGGAGCGGTCGGCGGCGGGAGACGACGCCCCCGACGTGGAGGCGTTCGTCGTCGACGTCGACGACCCCGCGAGCCAGACGTTCCACGGCCGGGACGTGTTCGCGCCGGTCGCCGCGCGGGTCCGGACGACGCTCGACGACGCGTCGGCGGGGGCGGATCCCGAGGCCCTCTCGGCCGCGCTCGCGTCGATGGACGAGCTCTCGCCCGCCGCGGACCCCGTCGACATCGCCTTCCCGGAGCCGACCGTCGAGCGCGACGACGGCGAGGCCGTCGCCGTCGACGGCGAGGTGCTCGTGATCGACCGGTTCGGCAACGTCGTCACGAACGTACCCGGCGAGCTGGTCCGCGGGCGCGACTGGATCCGGGTGAACGGAGAGCTCACGCCCGTCGCGGAGACGTTCGGGGCGGTCGGTCCCGGCGAGCGGCTGGTCACCGTCGGGAGCCACGGCTACGTCGAGTGCGACGTGAACGACGGGCGCGGCGACGGGGCGTTCGACCTACGCCCCGGCGACGACGTGCGGCTCGTCGCCGACAACGTGAGCCTGTGAGACGGTAGTGGAGCGGGAAGGTACAGAACGGTACGCGGAACGCGAAGACGACGCCGGGGAGAGACGGGGAGTTTCGGCCGCGGGTCAGCTCACAGCTCGACGCCGGAGGGGATCAGGCTCTCGTTCCGCAGGAGGTTCCCCTCGTGGTCGTACACGAGGAAGGTGTTCTTGTCGTAGGCGACGAGTCGATCGCCGTCGACGTCGATCTCGACCCGGTAGTGGGCGTCCTCGTCGCCCGCCGAGTCGCGCGCGGCGTGGATGAACGGGAGCACGTCGGTGGCCGTCTCGTTGAGTTCCAGGATGAAGTCGCCGGTGAACCGGTTCGTCACGCCGACCACGCCCTCGGGGTCGTCGGCGTCCGACAGCGACTCTCGAAGCCGGAACGCCACGTCGATCTCGGCGGCGTCGAGTAAGTCGCCGTCCGCGTCCGAGAGACGGTCGCGCAACAGCCCCTCCGGACCGTGGAAGTCGATCCGGACCATGGGCGTCGCCCGGGCGTCGGCGCCGTCACCGACGCCCTCGACGGTCAGTTCGAAGTAGTCACGCCGCATTTCCTACTCGACTCTTCGCGGCCGGCGCCTATCAACGTAACGGGCGGACTCCCCGAGATCGCCCGCGTCTGACGCGCCGGACCAGTCTCACGCGTCCGTCCGGCGCGGTCTCGCGGCTGATACTCGCCCGGTGAGTTTTAAAGCACCACGCCGCATACGCGTCCGTAACGACGATGGCGAGTGACGCACGCGGAGGCGACGTGGAGGATCACATCGCGGCGCTTCGGCGGCGGCTCTCGCGAACGTGGGAGGTGCTACGGGGGTCGGAGATCGACGTCCGCCCCTTCCGGCCGGCCGAGGACGGCCCCCTGGCGTCCTTCGACGTCCCGGACGGCGAGCGCGAGATCGACCGCTACTGGGTGAACGCCCCGTACGCCTACGTCGTGATCACCTACGACGACGCGGAGAGCGAACACCGGTACTACGCGGTCGAGCCGGACCTCGACGGCTTCGAGCGCGACCTCCTCGACCGCGTCGTCGACGACATCCGCGACCCCCTGCTGTACCGCGAGGGGACCGGAAAGACGGACGAGGAGACGCTCCGCACCGAGCTGGAGGGGTTACTGGAGGGGTACGGCGTCGACGCCGGAATGCGGACGTTCCACGCGATCGCGTACTACCTCTACCGCGACTTCCGCGGGTACGGGAAGGTCGACCCGCTGCTGAACGACCATCACATCGAGGACGTCTCGTGTGACGGCTACGACCTCCCCATCTTCGTGTACCACGACGAGCACACGGACGTCGAGACGAACGTCTCGTTCGGCGAGCGCGAGCTCGACAGCTACGTCATTCGGCTCGCCCAGCAGTCCGGGCGCCACGTCTCCGTCGGCGACCCGATCGTGGAGACGACGCTGCAGGACGGCTCCCGCGCCGAGCTCGCGCTCGGCGAGGAGGTGACCCCCCGCGGCTCCGCGTTCACGATCCGCCAGTACGCCGAGGACCCGTTCACGCCGATCGACCTGGTGGAGTACGGCACGTTCTCGGTCGAGCAGATGGCGTACTTCTGGCTCTGTATCGAGCACAACAAGAGCCTCATCTTCGCGGGCGGCACCGCCTCGGGGAAGACCACCTCGATGAACGCGGTGTCGATGTTCATCCCGCCGCGCGCGAAGGTGCTCACCATCGAGGACACCCGCGAGCTCTCCCTCTACCACGACAACTGGCTCTCGTCGGTCACCCGCGAGCGGCGCTACGAGGGGACCGACATCGACATGTACGACCTGCTCCGCTCGGCGCTGCGTCACCGACCGGAGTACATCGTCGTCGGCGAGGTGCGCGGCGACGAGGCGATCACGCTGTTCCAGGCGATGAACACGGGCCACACCACGTTCTCGACAATGCACGCCGACTCGATCGAGACGGTGATCAACCGGCTGGAGAACGAGCCGATCAACGTGCCGCGCGCGATGGTGCAGTCGCTGGACATGCTCTCGATCCAGACGCTGACCCGCTCCGGCGACCAGCGCGTCCGGCGCGCGAAGACGATCGGCGAGATCGGGGGGATCGACCAGCGCACCGGCGAGCTCGACTACTCCTCCGCGTTCGAGTGGGACGCCGAGACCGACGAGTTCCGCCGCGACGACTCCTCGCTCATGGCCGAGATCGCCGACGAGCGCGGCTGGTCCCGCGCCGAACTGCTCCGAGAGATCCGACGCCGCGAACGGTTCCTGGAGGCGCTCCGAGAGCTCGGCGTCACGGACTACCGGACGTTCACCGCCCTCGTCAACGAGTACTACGCGGCCCCCGACCGCGTGATGGACCGGCTCGAAGAGCGGGTCGACGGGGGCGGAGCCGACTCGCGATGATCGCGTACGTCCCCCTCGTCCTCGCCGTCGGGCTGTGTCTGGCGCTGCTGACGCCGGCGCTGGACCGGCGGGCCGACCTGTTCGTCACTCGGCTCGCGCTGTCGGTCTTCGGCGACTACGTCGGCGAGGACGGGAGCCGGCGGCGGCGCCAGCGCGACCTGCTGCACGCCGCTCACGTCACCGGGACTCACCGGGCGTACGCCGCCCGGACGCTGCTGTACGCGGCCGTCCTCGGCGTCGCGGGGAGCGTCGTCGGCGTGTACGCCGCCGCGGCGCTGCTCGCGGCACTCGACGTCGGCGAGGCGGCGATCCGCGAGGCGCTGCCCGCGTCTCTCGCGTTCCTCGCTGGCGTCGCCCGGCTCTCGACGCTCGATCTCCCGCAGCTGTTCCTGCTTTTGGCCTTCGCCTCGGCGACCCTCGGGTCCGCGCTCGGGGTCGGCGCGTACTACGGGCGGTGGGAGCTGCTCCGTCAGCGCGCGCACGCGAGGGCGGCCGAGATCGACGCCACCCTCCCGCGGACGGTCGCGTTCGTGTACGCGCTCTCGCGGTCGGGGATGGCGTTCCCGCGCGTGATGGACACGCTCGCGGAGAACGAGGGAGTCTACGGCGAGGCGGCCACGGAGCTGTCGGTCGCCGTGCGCGACATGAACGCCTTCGGAACGGACGCGCTGACGGCGCTCCAGCGGACGGCGCGCCGGACGCCGAGCGACGACCTCGCCGACTTCTCGGAGAACCTCGCCTCGGTGCTCGGCACCGGCCAGTCGATCTCGGCGTTCCTCTCCGACCAGTACGAGCTGTACCAGGAGGCGGCCGAGTCGAAACAGGAGCGCTACCTCGAGCTGCTCTCGACGTTCGCGGAGGCGTACGTCACGGCCTTGGTCGCCGGACCGCTGTTTTTCATCACGATCCTCGTCGTCATCGGACTCGTCTTGGAGGACACGCTCCCGCTGCTGCGCGTCGTCGTCTACCTCGGCATCCCGCTCGGAACGTTCGGATTCGTCGTCTACGTCGACAGCGTGACGCAGGGAATCGGGGGGGCGGAGACCGTCGGGCTGTCGGAGGGCGCCGCCAGCGACGCGCGCGAGGCAGGAACGCGACACGTGGCGAGCACCGGGGTGCGGTCCGACGGCGGCGTCGCGGTCGGCGCGGACGGCGCGGAGGGCGGCGGGAGAACCGGGAGCGACGCGAGAAGCGTGAGCGACCGGGACCCCTGGGCCGCGAGCCGGGAGCGACTCCGTGCCTACGACCGGGTCCGACGGCTGCGTCGGTGGGCGACGTCGCCGGTCGAGAGCGTGCTCGCTGCGCCTCGGTCCACGTTCGTCGTGACCGTCCCGCTCGCGGTCCTCGGGCTGCTCGCCTTCGCCTTCCCGGTCACGCGGGGAGCGCCGACGGAGATGGTCGCGCAGGTGGAGACCCCCGTCGTCGCGGCGGCGGCGCTCGTCCTCGCGGCGTACGCGGTCGTCTACGAGGCCGGGAAGCGACGGATCCGCCGGATCGAGGCGTCGGTCCCGGACCTCCTCGACCGGCTCGCGAGCGTCAACGAGGCCGGCACGTCCGTCGTCGGGAGCGTCCGACGGGTCGCCGACTCGAACCTGGAGGCGCTGACGGCCGACCTGGAGCGCACCAGACGCGACATCGACTGGGGGGCCGACGTGAGCACCGCGCTCCGACGGCTGGAGCGGCGGGTCCGGTCGCCGATGACCTCGCGCGCGGTCGCGTTAACGACGAACGCGATCCACGCGAGCGGCGACGTCGGTCCCGTGCTCCGCATCGCGGCCGACGAGGCGCGCGCGACGTGGTCGCTCCGCCGGGAGCGCCGACAGGTGATGGTGACGTACCTCATCGTGATCTACATCTCCTTCCTGGTGTTCCTCGGGATCATCGCCTCGCTGTCCGTCTCGTTCATCCCGGCGATCGAGCAGGCGGCGATCCCGAGCGCCGGCGGCGCCGAAGACCTCCCGGGCGGTCCCACCGGAATCACCGGCGGCCTCGGCGACGTCGACGCGTCCGCCTACGAGCAGCTGTTCTTCCACGCCGCGGCGGTGCAGGCGCTCTGTTCCGGCCTCGTCGCCGGTCAGCTCGGCGAGGGGTCGGTCAACGACGGCGCGAAACACGCGGTCGTCCTCCTGGTCTTGACGCTCGTCGCCTTCGTCGTCATCGACCTGGTCTGACCCGTCGCACGGGTCGAGGGGCCGTCCCGCCGCGGCGCCTGCGACCGAGCACCGGAGCTATGTCGCTCGACGCCGACCGTCCGGCATGGACCCGCAGTCGACGTACGACCGCATCGCCGCGCACTTCGCGAAGACGCGGGAGTACGCCTGGCCGGAGGTCGAGTCGTTCCTCGCGGGCCGCTCCGCGGCGCGCGCGCTCGACGTCGGCTGCGGCAACGGACGGCACGCGGAGCTGCTCGCGGAGCGCGCCGAGGCGGTCGTCGGGGTCGACCTGAGCCGAGAGCTCCTGCGTGAGGCGGCCGCGCGAGCCCGCGAGCGCGGCTTCGCCAAGACGCTCGACCTCGTTCACGGCGACGCCGCCTCCCTCCCGATCGCCGACGACGCGGTCGGGCTCGCGACGTACGTCGCCGCGCTCCACCACCTCTCGCCGCGCGACGCGCGGCTCCGGAGCCTGAACGAACTCGCGCGGGTCCTCGCACCGGGCGGGACCGCGCTCGTGAGCGCGTGGAGCACTGCCCACGATCGGTTCGACCGGGAGGAGGGGTTCGACACGACGGTCGACTGGACGCTGCCCGGCGGCGAGACCGTCCCCCGGTACTACCACGTCTACTCGTCCGAGGAGTTCGAAGCCGACCTCGCCGCGAGCGCTCTCGATCCGGTCGACGTCGAGGTCTCCAGCGGGAACTGCTACGCGGTCGTCACCGTCGCTGACGAGTGAGCGGCGACTCGATCGACAGAGCGGCACGGAACAAAACGGTCGAACGTCGCGCAGAAAGCGGTCGCGCGCCACCGCAGCGCTATCGCGGCGGTTCGGCCACGGGTCGCGGCGGCTCGGTCGCGGGGCGGTTCAGTCGGCCGGGAGCTCGTGGCCCGCTCTCGCGTCCTCCGCGAGCGGGGTCACGATCTTGTAGAGCGCGTACAGCCCGAGCACCGCGATCCCGGCGAGCACGACGCCCGTGCGGAGCTCCGCCGAGAACAGCGGGCTCGCCACGACGTCGCCGGCGTCGTTGGTGATCGGAACCGGGCCGTACGGCTCCCCGGCCAGGATCTCGATGATCCCCATGCCGACGATCCCGAGCAGCATCAGTCCCGCGCTCAGCGCCATCGCCATCCTGTCGATGATGTCAGTCATTTTGTGTCACCTCTCAACCGAGCAGGTACCGGAGCTTCGGGTTCCGTTCGACGACGTCGAGCTTCTCGATGACCGCGTCGAGGCCGTAGTACCGGCCGGCCGCGAGCACGATCATCGTCATGAACAGCAGCAGCCCCATGAGGTCGCTGTTCACGAGCCCGTTGTCGAACCCGGCGTTGCCGACCCAGAACAGGACCATGAAGATGACCCCGCCGAACGCGGCGAACCGGGTGAACGCGCCGACCATCAGCGCCAGCCCGATCAGCGTCTCGAACAGGGGCACGCCCGGCTCGATGAGCCACGCGAGGTTGTTCCCCATCCAGACGGGGATGCCGCCGAGGGCCGTTCCGGTCATGTCCTGCATGTAGGTCGGCCCGTAGGTGTACGCGAGGCCGTCCTCGATGAGCTTCGTGATTCCGGCATGGAAGAACCACCAGCCGGTGACCACCCGCAGGAAGGCGATCCAGTACGCCGCCCACGGGCCGTCGAGCGCGAACTCGACCTCGTCGACCAGGGGATTCCCCGATTGGTATGACATTGTCGTCACCTCACATGTGCACGTTGGATGCGACGACACATATGTATCTAATCGGGTTCTAAGCCGCTGAAAAGCGTTCCAAGCGATCGGGAACGACCCGCGATATTGTGGACTTTTAAGTGAGTGGGGAGCCGACGGAGGCGCGCGCCGTCGGAAACACGGAACGTTTATTGGATCCGTTCGGCGTAGGATTACACGCGTCTCCGACGGACGCGTCCGCGCGCCGGTGGTCTAGTGGTAGGACCTGAGCCTTCCAAGCTCATGGCCCGGGTTCAAATCCCGGCCGGCGCACTCCCTTCGGTCGTGCGCCGCCCGGACCCTCGCTCGCAAGCTCGCGAGGGTCCCGGCCGGCGCATCCTCCCACACACGACGAACGAGGAGCGACAGCGACGAGTGAGTCGTGCGGGAGGATACGCCGAGGATTTGAACCCTGGAAGTCGCAGCCCGCGCAGCGAGCGAAGCGAGCGAGCAGGACCGTCTTCCTCTGGTTCAAATCCCGGCCGGCGCACTCCCTTCGGTCGTGCGCCGCCCGTACCCTCGCTCGCAAGCTCGCGAGGGTCCCGGCCGACGATTTCCTCGCGTCGCTCGGAAATACTGAGAAGGAGAACTCACAGGCTCGCGCCGCCGTCGACCCACACCGTCTCGCCGGTCACGTAGCTCGCGCCCTCGGAGGCGAGGTAGAGGTACGCGTCGCGCAGGTCGCCGGGCGCGCCGGCCCGAGACGGGAGTCCGCCGGACTCCTCGATAGCGCCTCTCGCCTCGTCGGCCCACCCCTCGCGGATCTCGGTGGCGATCGGCCCCGGAGCGACCGCGTTCACCCTGATCCCGTGCCGGTCGAGTTCGAGCGCCGCGCTTCGCGTGAGCATCTGGACGCCTCCCTTCGTCGTCGCGTAGTGCGAGTGGTTCCGCTCCGCGCGCTCGGCCGTCGTAGACGACGTGTTCACGATCGCCCCCTCGACGCCGCGGTCGATCATGTCCCTGGCGGCCAGCTGCGTGCCGAAGAACGCGCCGCGGAGGTTGACGCCGTGGACGAACTCGAAGTCCTCGGGGGAGACGTCGAGGAACTCGAGGCTTCGGTGGACGCCGGCGTTGTTCACCATCACGTCGACCCCGCCGAACTCGCGGGCCGCCTCGATCACCGACTCGATCTGGCTCGGCTCGGAGACGTCGGTCTCGACGTACGCGGCGGTCCCGCCGCGCTCCTCGATGGCCTCGTGCGTGGGCGTCTCGGCGTCGACGTCCTTCGGCGCCGCCCGGACGTCGGCGTTGATCACGGTCGCCCCCGCGTCGCCGAATCCGGTCGCGACCGCGCGGCCGATGCCGCTCGACCCGCCCGTGACCACGACCGTCTCGCCGGAGAAGTCCGCGTCGATGGTGCCCATACGGACGGTCGGGCGCAGCGGATCAAAAAAGGTCGGTCTCGCGGTCCCCGATCGGACGTCGGACCGGACCACGAGCCTCCGGACGCGCGATCGAGGCGCCTCAGTCGTCGTCCGCCGCGGACGCCTCGGGTTCGGTCCCGCGGTTCGGATCCTCACGCGGGCCGCCGGCGTGTCCCTCGTGCGCGACCGCGGTCGCCAGCAGTTCCGGCGAGATCGCGGGCGCCTCGTCGGGATCGACCGGCCCGTCCCGGGCGATCGCCTCCTTCGAGCGCGGGAACTCGCGGATCTCCTTGTGGATCGCGAGCGCGGTCTTCGCGCCCTGTCCCATCGCGACGGGCACCTGGTTGTGCCCCGGCGTCACGTCGCCGACCGCGAACACGCCGTCGACGCTGGTGCGTCCGTGGTCGTCGACGTCGACCTCGCCGCTCTCGGTCAGGTCGCAGCCGAGCCCCTCCGCGAGCGCCGTGTTGTAGTCGGAGCCGTACATCGGGAAGCCGCCGCGGTACTCGCGTCGCGTCCCGTCCTCGAACTCCAGCGCTTCGAGCCAGCCGGAGTCGGGGTCGTTCTCGACGCCGGTGACGTCCTCGTGGACCACGTCGACCGGGTGCGCCTCCAACTGGGCGGCGGTCTCCTCGCTCCACGTCGGCTCCGCGCCGCGCGTGAGGAGGTCCACGTCGCCGGTCACGTTCAGCATGATCATCGCGACGTGAGCGGCCGCCTCGCCGTGGCCCATCACGTACACCGGCTCGTCGACGAACATGTACGCGTCACAGTGCAGACAGTAGTGGAGACCCCGTCCCGTCCGCGGCAGCGGCGGATCCGGACGCTCGTCGGAGAAGCCGGTCGCCAGCACGACGCGGTCCGCGAGGATCTCGGCGTCGTTCGTCGTCAGCCGGAAGCGGCCGTCCTCGGTCTCGGTCACGTCGGTGACGAAGCCGCGCTCGAAGGTCCCGCCGTACGACTGCACCTGCTCCAGTCCGGTCTGGAGGAACTCGTTGCCGGAGACGTCCTCGGGGACGCCGATCACGTTGTGCGTGTCCGCCATCATCGCCGCGCGGCCGCCGCCGCGGTCGATCAGCACCGTCTCGTGGCCCAGTCGGGCCCCGTACAGCGCGGTCGTCAGCCCGGCCGGCCCGCCGCCGATCACCGCGATCTCGTACTCGTCGTCTGCCGAACTCATTGTCGGTCGTACGCGACGCGACGGTTTAAATGGACACGTGGTGTGCGCGGTCCGCGGCAGTCCGGCGGCGGTCGGGCGCCCCGAGCCGTTCCGGTCGAGTCGTTCGGTTTCGGGCGCGCCCCGGAAGCTTATTATCGTCCGTCGCGTCCCGTGCGGCAGTGTCAGCCCGACTCGTCGCCGCGCTCGCTCTCCGCGTCGTCGGGGCCGTGGCCGACATGGCAACCACGTACGTCGCCATCGCGGGCGGACAGTACGTCGAGGGGTCCCCGGT
>NZ_JAXRUU010000036.1:0-32663 GCF_034497445.1 Halorubrum sp. AD140 | reverse complement strand
GTCGCCAACTACCTCCTCCCCGGGGAGTACGGCGACAACGCCTTCTTCGCGAACCGCCGCGCCCAGCAGGCGGGGTACCTCGAGGAGATCCGCGACCGGTTCGACGCGCCGCTGATGTTGGCGCCGCTCCGACGCGAGGAGCCGATCGGGCTCGACGAACTGAGCGCGTTCGGTGAGGCGATCACGGGGCTGGCGGAGGTCGCCGGGACAGACGCGCCGGAGGTGACCCGCTCGTGAGCGACGCGCAGGATTCGGACGACGCACCCAGTGATTCCGACGCCGGAAGCGCGGAAGCGAACGTCGAGACGGCGCTCCGCGAATTCCTCGACGCCCTTCGCGAGTCGGAGACGTATCGGCGGTTCGTCGCGGCCGACGAGGCGCTACAGGCGGACGCCGACGCGATGGCGCTGCTCCGCGAGTACCGGCAGAAACAACGCCAGCTGCAGTGCGAGGGCTTCGACGAGTCGGTCATGGCGGAGCTGAAAGGACTCCAGTCGGAGCTGTCAGACAGCGAGATTATCCAGCGTCAACAGGCCGCACAGGACGACCTGATGGAGCTTTTCCAGCGGACGAACGACGCGGTCAGCGACGAGATCGGCGAGGAGTTCGCGCGGTCAGTCGGAGGTGGATGCTGTTGAGCGCCTCGGAGCAGAATTCCGATGCGGACGGAGCCACCGACGAAGAGGTCGTCGCGGCCGCGGAGGCGCTCGGCGAGGCGCTCGCGACGGCGAAGGAGTCGTCGTCGGAGTTCGCGTTCACGACGATGGTGATGCAGTGCAACGAGGCGATCGGCGACGAGACCGGGATCGACTACGGCAGCGTCTGCGGCGCCGACGACTGCTGTTAGCGCGGCTCGACAGCGGCCGACGATCGGTCGGAGCGCCGCCCACCCGCTCCCGCGCCCGCGTCACCCCGCGGACGGCGTCTCCGACAGGAGCTCGTCGAACAGCGCGACGACGCGCGCTTCGATCTCGTCGCGGATCTCGCGAACCTCCTCGATCGGACGCCCGTGGGGGTCGTCGAGCCCCCAGTCGCGGTTCTCGCCGTTCCACGCCGCGGGGCACACGTCCGACGCCGAACAGCCCATCGTGACGACGAGGTCCATCGCCTGCAACTCCTCGGGCGTCACCTCACGCGGCGTTCGGTCGCGCAGGTCGACGTCCAGCTCTCTCATCGCCTCGACGACGACGTCGTGGACGCGGTCGGCGGGCCGCGTCCCGCCGGTGACGACCTCGATCCGATCGGCCGCGTCTCGACGGTCGCGCTCGCGCTCGGCGAACGCGGCCGCCATCTGGCTCCGCCCCGCGTTCTGGACGCAGACGAACGCGACGCGGTGGTTCCCCCGCTCGCTGTGTTGGATCACGACCCGACATGCGGGAGGCGTCGGTATAGTCGTTCCTCCGAACCGATATCGAGCCCGATGGAGCCCTATGGAGCCCTCTCCAGCGGTACCGAGAGCCGAACCGAGGGACCTCGTTGAGCCATTTCCGTACAACCGTCTTAGACTGACGTACGAAACCTCAGCATACCGTTTTGAGTAATCTCGGGATATACTCGATACGGTGGCTGTTACTATGTGGGGGTGTCTCGATGGTGATCCCATGACAGGGTCCTCAGAGGAACCGCTCGTGACCATCGCCGAGGCCGTTTCCGAGGAGTTGAACACGCCGATCGAGGAGCTACCCCCGCTCTCTCGGTCGATCGATCTCGAGGGGTTAGCGGCGATCGTCACGGAGGACCGATCCCACGACGTGACGGTCACGTTCTCGTATGCCGCTCACAGAATTCTCGTCCACTCGGACAACACGGTGTACGTTCGCCCGATCCAGAACGGGGACCCAGACCGACGGAACACGGTCTATTTCGGCGAGTGACGGCGACCCACGGGACACGGCTACGAGGCGAGCGCCTCGGGGCTTGACCTCGAGGTGGCTCACAGCAGCCCGCCGACGGTAAACACGGCGTAACAGGTCGCGACGAGCAGTCCGGAGTGCAACAGCGCCTCGTAGCGCCCGCGAGAGGCGGTGCCGGCGAACCAGCCCGACGCGAGCATCGTCGCCTGCGTGACGACGTACAGCCGGAAGCGCTCGAGCTCCGGGTGGACCGTCTCGGGCTCCGTGACGAGGTCGGTGGCGGCGGCGAGCTCCGCGAGCCGGGCGGCGTCGATCACCTGCGTGTTGACGACGGCGACGACGCCCGCGACCAGCGTGGCCGCGGCCCAGCCGACCGCGACGTACGGGTGCATCGACGAGCGGAGCGCCCGCTGCTCGCTGTACAGCTGCCCAACCTCGATCCGGAGCGTCTCGAAGACGGCGTCGGCGTCGCTGCCGGCGTTCAGGGCGCCCGTGACGAGCCCCAGCGTGCCGTCCGCGAGCGGCGTCCCCACGCGGTCGACGAACCGACCGATGGCGGCCGCGCGGACGTCGGGCGGCTCTCCCTCTCCCCCCGTGGCCGTCGTCGACCCCAGCGCGAACGCGAGGGCGGCCACGTCGTCGTCGAGCACCCCGAGGTCGACGTCGCGGGCGACGGCCGCGACCGCGTCCGGGAACGGGCGACCGGACGCGACGTGCCCGGAGACGGCGTGGACGAAGTCGGCCAGCTCCCGGTCCTTCGCGTCGTCGATCCGGGTTCGCCTGACCGCGACGACGCCGACGGGCACCGCGAACGCGGCGTACGAGAGCAGCACGACGTTGACGAGCGTGTAGTCGGCGACCGCGAGCCCGACCGCCAGCAGGGCGGTCGGCGGCGCGCAGACGACCGCGGCGCTCGTCGGGTTGCGGCCGGCCGAGGCGGCGATACGGCGGGGGGACCCGGGCAGGTCGTAGCTCGCGCGTTGGCTCGGCGGCCGCAGCGTCCCGACCGCCACCGCGGCCGCGAGCCCGAACGCGACGAGGAAGCCGACCGCGCCGTAGAGCACGACCGCCCGCGTCGGCACCACGCCGACCGGCGTGTCGACCGGCGGGAGCAGCTCGGGGACCACGACGGTGAGCGCGGTCGCGCCGATGACGAGCAGGGCCGGCAACACCAGCACGGCGACGAACAGCTCGGTGAGCAGCTCCAGGAACCGCCTGGCGCGCTTGCGGGCCCGGTCCTGCCGGTGGGTGAGCATGCGGCTCTCCGTTCGGAGGTACGCCGCCAGGGCCTCGTCGCCGGTCGCGGCGTGCTTGCGGAACTTCAGCAGGAACGGCGCGAGCAGCTCTCGCGAGGGCGTGTCGCGGGCGACCCGACGGAGCCCCTCGTCGAGGCTCCCGGCGAGCCGCGCCGCGTTGAGCGCCTTCCGCAGCGAGGTCGCCGTCCCGCCGTACGCGTCGCTCGCGGCAGTCTTCGCCACCATCTCTCGGGGGCCGTCGCTCCCGGACGCCAGGAGTTCGAGGTACCGGACCGCCGCCGGGAGCGTCCGCTCGATGTCGGTCCGGCGCGTCGCCGTGAGCCACCGGAGGTGGAGCCCGCCGAGCCGCACCGTCGCCCGCTTCGCGAGGACGCCCGCGAACGCGGCGAGCGCGACGGCGACCCCTCCCGCCGGGAGCGCTCCGAGCACGGCCGCCGCCGCGCCGCCGAGCCGGGCTGCGGCGGCCGCGAGCAGGTCGGGGATCGTCCCGAGCGCGACGAGGAGCGTCGGACCGGCGACGGCGAGCGCGACGAGCCACGAGAGCCCGTACGCCCGCGACAGGTACGTCTCGAACCCCGTGTCCAGCGCGGTCCCGCGGTACCGCTTCCGGTCGGCGTCGTGGCGGCGGTCGCTCGCGTGGCGCGCGAACAGCGCGTACAGCACCCGGTCGACCACCGTGAGTCGACCGCTCCGGAGGAACCCGTCGGCCTCGGCGGCGTCGGCGGTCCGGCCGGGGTCGGCGGCCCGGCCGCCCTCGCCGGCTCCCTCGTCGGCGTCGGTCGTCGGCGCCCCCCTCACGGCTCACCCCGCCCGCCGGCCCTCTCGGTCTCCCCGGTCGCCTCCCCCAGCGTCCGCGCCGCGCGCTCGACCGTCGCGGCCTCGTCGGTCCGGAGGTCGGCGAGGAACTCGAACAGCGCGTCGAAGTCGTCGACGCCCTCCCGAACGAGGTACTCGACGTACCGGCGCTTGGAGACGAACTCCGCCGCCACGGCGTCGACCCCGCGGTCGGTGTGGTCCGCGATTCGGGCGAGGACGTGGAGGCGCGGTCCCTCGCCAGCGGCGGTCGGTTCGGCGGTCTCGGGCGCGCCGGGGAACCGGAATTCACCGTCGGCGTCGCGCCACGCGACCGTGTTGTGGTACACCGCCGCTCCGCCCTTGTCGACGACGCCGGCGCCGCCGTGCTTGGGGTTCCCGGTCGGACTCCGCTTCGCCTCCGGGTCGAGCGCCTCGTACTCGTCGGCCGAGAGCAGCTCGACCGCCCGCGAGACGTACCGCTCGCCGCCGACCTGTCGGGGGAAGACGACGAGGTCGATCTCCCGCAGGAGGTACGGCGGGAGCCCGCGTTCGATCACGCGGTTGACGAGCGCCTCGACGTCCTCGGCGTGGGTGGTGCCGATCACGCCGTGTCCCGTGTTCAGCGTCTCCGCGAACGTCTCGAAGCTCGCCGGCGTGTTGACCTCGGCGATCACCTCGACGTCGGGGTTGAGGTAGTTGGCCTCGGCCATCAGCTCCGACATGCTCACCGCCTTGTACGCCTCCTCGTGGTCGCGGGTCGTGAGCGACACGCCCGTCTCGTGCGGAAGCCGGACCTCGCGGGACCCCTCGTCGATCGACACCGGCCGGTCGTCGAACGGGATGAACGGCGTGTGGGCGTTGAGCAGGGTGGTCTTCCCCACGCCGGTGGGCCCGGCGAAGAGGACGACGCCGCGGTGCTCGTAGCACAGCCACAGCAGCGTCACCAGCTCCGCCGACAGCGTCCCGCGGTCGACCAGGTCGACCGGCGTCATCGCGTCCGCGCGCTGCTTCCGGATCGAGACGTGCGGGCCGTCCGCGGAGATGACGGGCAACGCCACCGCACACCGGATCGTCTCGTCGACGCCGCCGATATCGAGGTTCACCTTCGCCGAGGGCGTCGAGGCGTTGAGCTCGGTCCCGTCGCGGGCCGCCAGCTCCGTGACGACGTTTACGAACGTCGTCTCGTCCGCGAACGCGAGGTTGGTTGGGACGCGGGTTCCGGCGTCCGGGGCCGGGCCGTCGCGGTCGGGTTCGCCGTCTGTACCCCGGAGCACGGACGCGCGCGGGACGACCTTCACGCGCTCGCCGACGCGGTTCGCCTCGACGTCCTCCAGGTTCGGGTCCCGGATCGGCACCGTGAGGATCCCCTCGCCGACGAAGTCGCGGAGGACGTAGTACGCCAGGTCGTCGAGGCGGTCGCGGGCGTACCGGGAGTCCACCGGCGGCACGGCGAGCCCGCGGTCGGCGAGCGCGGCGCGGACCCGGTGGACCGCCGCGTCGAGCCACGCCCGGGTGTTGCGCGCGGTGAGCCGTCGCGAGAGGAACCGGCGGGCGTGTTCGGCGACGAACGCCTCGCGGTCGTCGACGACGCCGTTCACGGTCGTCTCCCAGATCCGCGCTTTGCACTCCTCGATCAGCGCCTCGTCGCCGGGGAGGAGGTCGGGTTCGAGCACGGCGTACTTCGTCTCGAACGCATCGGAGCCCAACAGCCGCTCGCGGTAGACGACCACGTCGACGGAGAGCCCGGCGAACTCGACCGCGTACTGGGCGAGGCGCTCGGCGGCGACGCGTTCGACGTACTCGGCGTCGGCGTCCACCCCGGTTTCCAGGGGCGCGAACGTCTCCGTGTGGACGACCAGCTCGCGCTCGTCGCCCACGTCGGCCACCTCGATCCGGCCGTCCAGGGCGAGGGGGGTCAGCTCGCCGAGCAGCCGGAGGTCCCGCAGGGCGTGGTAGTCGACCCGGCGCCGCGCGGCGGCGCTCGCGTCAAGCAGTCGGTCGAGCGCGCGGTCGTACTTCGGCTCGAACCCCGCCTCCGCCCGCTCGACGACCCCGACGCGCGTGAGCGGTCGGCGGTGTCGGACCGCGGAGAAGTGGTCGCGGACGCGCTCCAGCGCCCGCTCGTCCGCGGGCGACAGCGGCGGTTCGCGGACGTCGTACCCGAACCGCCCGCCGTCGCGCTCGCGGACCGTCGCGACGACGCCCGGTGCGGCCTCGTACTGCGCCCGCACGTCGGGCGCGTACCACGCCTCGGGGTCGTCCGGCGGGACCGGTGCGGGCACCGCGCCGCCGGGGTCGTCGTCCGCGTCGTCGACGATCCGGAGCGTCGGCCCGTCGCTCACGGCTCGCCTCGCGCCGTCGTCGGTCGGTGCTGCGCTGCGTCTGCGTCGCTGCGGGGCGTCATCGGTCGGCTCGTTCGCGGGTGACGGTCGCCCCGAGTTAAGTTTTCATATCTGTTCTGACACGACGTTTCAGCTCCGGGAAACGTCGACGACCGCCGTTTCCGAGAAACGCCGCGGTCCTCGTCAGCGCGCACCCCGTCGTTCGCGCGACCGGTCCGCCGAGGGTGCCAGAAAACGTTGCCCGAACTGATGGCTCTTTTATTCCCTTGCTGAAAGACCAACGAGATGTCTACACTCGACCGACTCGAACAGGTGGGAGAGTTCACGAGCAAGTACTTCGTCCTCTGGGTCCTCGTCGCCTCCGGGGCCGCGCTGTACGCCCCGTCGGCGTTCACGCCCATCGCCGAGTACATCACGCCCCTCTTGGGGATCATCATGCTCGGGATGGGGTTGACGCTCACCCCTGACGACTTCAAGCGCATCGTCGAGCGCCCGCGGGACGTGGCGATCGGCGCGGCGGCCCAGTGGCTCGTGATGCCGACGCTCGCGTACGCGCTCGTCGTCGTCCTCGGGCTCCCGTGGGAGGTCGGCGTCGGGCTGATCCTCGTCGGCGCGGCCCCGGGCGGGACCGCCTCGAACGTGATGACGTACCTCGGTCGGGGCGACGTCGCGCTGTCGGTGACGATCACGACCGTGACCACGATCGCCGCCCCGCTCGTGATGCCGGCGTGGATCGTCGTGCTCGCCGGCGAGCAGATCTCGGTCACCTTCGCGCAGCTGTCGGAGACCATCATTTGGGTCGTCCTCGTGCCCGTCGTCGCGGGGCTCGTCCTCCGGCTCCTCCTCGACCGATACGCGCCGACCGCGGCGAAGGCCGGGCTCTCGGTGTTCCCGGCGATCAGCGTCCTCGCCATCGTCGCCATCGTGGCCGCCGTCGTCGGGCTCAACGTCGAGAACATCCTCACCGCGGGCACGCTCGTCGCCGTCGCCGTCGTCCTCCACAACGGACTCGGCCTCGGGGCCGGGTACGGGATCGGCAAGCTGACCGGGATGACCGAGGACCGGGCCCGCGCGTGCGCGTTCGAGGTCGGCCTCCAGAACAGCGGGCTGGCCGTCGCGCTCGCGACCGCCTTCTTCGACCCGATCGCGGCGCTGATCCCCGCGCTCTTCAGCGTCTGGCACAACGTGTCGGGACCGGCGCTGGCGACGTTCTTCACCCGGAGCGACGGCGAGCCGATCGCCGAGTACGAGCCGGCGGTGGGCGCCGACTGAGCCGGGGGACGCTCGATCCCGCCCCGGTGTTCACGGAGACCGTCTCCCTCGACGAGGTCGCCGAGGGGTACCGGATGATGGACGAGCGCGAGGCGATCAAGGTGCTGGTCGAGCCCTGATCGCCCGCGTGAGGACAGCCCGGCCGATCGGTGCCCCGGTCGAGACGTTCACTCGGTTCCGACTCAGAGAAAATACCCCCGCGTGAGGTAGCTTTATTTTCATGGACGAGCGTCATAGAGCCGCTATATGACTGACGTCACTCTTCGCCGGACGCAGCTTGCAACGCCCGCGAGCGACGAGAAGATGATGCACTCGGCGGCCGGCAGCGACGCCGACGAGGTGTTTCTCGATCTCGAAGACTCCGTGGCCCCGAACGCGAAGCCGGACGCGCGCGAGCCGCTCATCAAGGCGGCCAAGGAGGAGGACTGGAGCGGCAAGGTCCTCAGCTTCCGGATGAACGGCATCGACACCAAGTGGTGGTACGACGACCTGATCACGGTCGTCGGCGAGGCCGGCGAGCACATCGACGACATCATCGTCCCGAAGGTGAAGTCGGCCAGCGACATCCACACCGTCGAGAACCTCCTCGAACAGGTCGAGGTGAACAACGGCCTGGAGGTCGGCGGCATCGGCCTCGAACCCCAGATCGAAGACGGCGAGGGGATGCACAACGTCCACGAGATCGCCCACGCCTCCGACCGGCTCTCGTCGATCATCTTCGGACCGGGCGACTACTCCGCGGCGATGGGGACGCCCGGACTCGACATCGGCCAGTTCCCGGAGTATCCGGGCCACTACTGGCACCACGCCCTCTCCGAGTGTAACGCCGCGGCGAAGTCCGCCGGCCTGCCGTGTCTCGACGGCCCGTACGCCGACATCGAGGACGCCGACGGGTTCCGCGAGTCCGCCGAGAACGCCAACATGATCGGCTGTGACGGCAAGTGGGCGATCCACCCGTCGCAGATCGAGATCGGCAACGAAGTGTTCGCCCCGGACCCGGAGACCGCCGAACGCGCCAAGCGCATCGTCGACGCCTACGCCGAGGCGATGGAGGAGGGCAAGGGCGCCGTGAGCGTCGACGGTCAGATGGTCGACGAGGCGACCAACAAGATGGCCCAGGACATCGTCGAGACGGCGAAGGCAGCCGGCATCCTGTAATCGGCCGGTCGCGCGCTCGACTCGTTCGACTTCCGATCCACCGTTTTTTCGGCGTCGCTCGCGTCGGGGGGCGGCGGCGCTCTCGGTCGGGAGCGCCTGACGCCTCACCGGCGAAAAACCGCCCGTCGCTCGACGACTCCGCTTACAGCGGCTCGATCAGCTCGACGGCGTGGCCGTCGGGGTCCTTCACGAACGCGGTGCGCGCGCCGGCCTCCGGCTGGTCGCCCGGCTCCTTCACGACGCCGTGGTGGTCGATCGCCTCGAACGCCGCGTCGACGTCGTCAACGCCGACGGCCACGTGGTCGTACCGGTCGCCGTCCTCGCTCGGCTCCTCGCCGTCGGTGTCGGACAGCTGGAACTCGACGCCGGCGTCGTCGGCGACGTACACGTTGCGCGTGTCGCCGTCGGCGGTCGTGAACTCCCAGGAGCGCTCGAATCCGAGCTGCTCGACGTACCAGTCTGCGGTGCGGTCGGCGTCGGCCACGTTGAGACACGTGTGGAGTATCTCCATGTGCGGGACTCACCCGGCGACACAATAAATCCGATCGGGACCGACGCGCTCCGCGGGACCGACGCGCTCCCGAAGGGCCCGAACCCGCGCCGACGGGACCGGCGCGTGCTTCCGGCGCGCGCCCCCCGACGCTGCGACAATAGTTCAGGGCGTATCGTCCGACGAAAAAAGCGGAACGGCGGGACTGTCGGCCGTCGCCGCCGACTCCCGATCATATTGGTTTTTAACAAAGGATTTATCCTCTTTTCGACCCGGAGTTGTAACATGGCAACCGAACCCACGAGAGGGAGTGGCGCGTCCGACCTGGACACGTCGGCGGCGGCGCTCGGCCACGATCGGCCGGACGTCCCCGCGTATCGAGCGCTCGCGGAGGACCTCCGCGAGCGCGTCGGCGGCGAGGTCCAGTTCGACGAGTACGCGCAGGTGCTGTACGCGACGGACGGCAGCATCTACCAGGCGCGTCCGGCCGGCGTCGTGACGCCGCGGTCGGTCGAGGACGTGCAGGCGACGATGCGGGTCGCGGCCGACCACGAGGTCCCCGTCATCCCGCGAGGCGCGGGCTCCTCGCTGGGCGGACAGACGGTCGGCCCCGGCTGCGTCGTGCTCGACTTCTCGCGGTACATGGACGAGATCGTCGAGGTGCGGCCCGACGACCGCCGCGCGGTGGTCCAGCCCGGCGTCGTCCAGGACCACCTCGACGACCGGCTGGCCGAGGACGGACTCAAGTTCGCGCCCGACCCGGCCTCCTCGGCGCGCGCGACCGTCGTCGGCGGGATCGGCAACAACTCGACGGGGGCGCACTCGGTGCGGTACGGGATCACCGACGCGTACACGGAGGAGCTGAAAGTCGTCCTCGCGGACGGCTCGCTCATCGAGACTCGCGAGGTCGTCCTTGACTCGCCGGAGTACGAGGAGATCGTGGAGAAGGACGACCGCGAGGCCGCGCTGTACGAGACCGTCCGGCGGCTCGTCGAGGAGAACGAGGCGGAGATCGACGAGAAGTACCCGAACCTCAAGCGCTCCGTCTCGGGGTACAACCTCCACAAGGTGATCTACGAGAACGACGACGGCGAGGAAGTCATCAACCTCTCGAAGCTGTTCGTCGGCGCGGAGGGGACGCTCGGCACGATCGTCGAGGCCGAGGTGTCGCTCGTTACCCGCCCGGAGGAGACGGCGCTCGCGCTGTACACCTTCGACTCGCTGGTCGACGCGATGAAGGCGGTTCCGGAGGCGCTGGAGTTCCCGGTGAGCGCGGTGGAGCTGATGGACGACGAGGTGTTCTCGCTGGCGGCCGGCTCCACGGAGTTCGCCCAGTACGCGGAGCCGATCCCGGACCGCGCGGCCGCGGCGCTCATGCTGGAGTGGGACTCGGAGCTGGTCGACGACTTCGAGGCGGCGATCGCCGACACGAACGCCCACTTCGTCGACGAGGGCGACGCCTTCGACGTGCTGGAGGCGTACACGCCCGAGGACCAGGCCGACGTCTGGAAGCTCCGGAAGGCGGCCATCCCGCTGTTGATGGGCATGAAGGGCGACCCGAAGCCGTACCCGTTCATCGAGGACGCGACGGTGCCGCCCGAGGAGCTCGCGGAGTACGTCGGACAGTTCGAGGAGGTCCTCACCGACCACGGCACCTCGGCGGCGTACTTCGCGCACGCCGGGTCCGGCACCCTCCACATCCGGCCGATCCTCTCGCTGAAAGAGGAGGAGGGCGTCGAGAAGATGCACTCCATCTCCGAGGACGTCACCGACCTCGTGTTGGAGCACCACGGCGCCTTCTCCGGCGAGCACGGCGACGGGCTCGCGCGCACCGAGTTCAACCCGAAGATGTACGGCGAGCAGCTGTGGAGCGCGTTCCAGGAGCTCAAGTCGACGTTCGACCCCGAGTGGCGGATGAACCCCGGGAAGGTCGTCTACGTTGACGGGGACACTGCCGCCGAGCGGGGCTACCCCGAGACCGCCGCCGACACGGACATGCGCGAGAACCTCCGGTACGGGCCCGCCTACCAGTCGATCGAGCCGCAGACGACGCTCGATTTCGAAGACGAGGGCGGCTTCTCGCACCTCGTCGAGCTGTGTAACGGCTGTGGCACCTGCCGGGAGGTCGACTCCGGCGTGATGTGTCCGACCTACCGCGCCTCAGAGGAGGAGATCCAGGCGACCCGCGGCCGTGCGAACATGCTCCGGGCCGCCATCAGCGGCGAACTGGACGAGGACGAGATCCACTCCGACCGGTTCCAGGAGGAGGTGCTCGGGCTCTGCGTCGGCTGCAAGGGCTGTAAGAGCGACTGCCCGACCGGCGTCGACCTGGCGAAGCTCAAAGCCGAGGTGAAACACGAGCACCACAAGAAGGAAGGGGCCGGCTTCCGCGAGCGGATCTTCCGGGACATCGACCGCTTCTCGGCGCTCGGGAGCACGCTCGCGCCGATCTCGAACGCGGCGACGAAGATCCCCGGCGCCCGCGCGGTGATGGACGCGGTCGCCGGCATCGCCCCCGACCGCGAGCTGCCGACGTTCCGCTCCGAGAGCTTCGAGGAGTGGTTCGCCTCGCGCGGCGGGTCGACGGTCGACCCCGAGGAGGCCGTCGACACAGTCGTGCTGTTCCCCGACACGTACACCAACTACAGCTACCCGGCCGCCGGGAAGGCCGCCGTCGAGGTGCTGGAGGCGGCGGGCGTCCGCGTGGAGGTGCCGGACGACCTCGCGCCCTCGGGCCGCGCGGCGTTCTCGACCGGGTTCCTCGACGTGGCCCACGAGCGCGCCGAGGCCAACGTCGCGGCGCTCGCGCCCCGCGTCCGCGACGGGCAGTCGGTCGTCTTCGTCGAGCCCTCGGACGCGGTGATGTTCCAGGACGAGTACCTCGACCTCCTCGACGGCGAGGACGTCGAGGCGGTGTCGGCCGCCGCCTACGGCGTCTTGGAGTACCTCGACGCCGGCCGCGTCGACGAGCGGCTGGCCTTCGACGCGCCCGCGGAGACGCTCACCTACCACGGGCACTGCAACCAGAAGGCGACGAACAAGGACCACCACGCGGTCGGCGTGCTCCGGCGCGCCGGCTACGACGTCGACCCCCTCGACTCCTCCTGCTGTGGCATGGCCGGGTCGTTCGGCTACGAGTCGGAGCACTACGACATCTCGAAGGCGATCGGCCGGATCCTCTTCGACCAGGTCGACGAGAGCGACGGGGAGACGGTGACCGCGCCCGGCGCATCCTGCCGCTCACAGCTCGGCGACCGCGACGCCGACGCCGAGAACCCGCCGCACCCGATCGAGAAGGTCGCCGACGCGGTGACCGGGCCGGCGGCCGACGCCGTCGCCGACGCGGGCGCCGCCGGCGCGATGAGCCCGTCGCCCGCCGACGACTGAGTCGGCGCCGTCGCCCCAGCTGCTTTTTTGCGGTTTCGTCCGCCACTCCGCGATCCGGCCGCTCTCGTCGCCGTCGACGCCGATAAAAAAAAAGACCGCACCGTCGCGCCGTTCCCGCGCTCAGAACACGGCGGGGAACAGCACGTAGCTGAACAGCAGCGCCAGCAGTCCGACCCCGGTCGCGTAGTACAGCAGCGGGATCAGGTTCAGCCGCATCACACGGCCCTCCTGTCCGAGGAGGCCGACCGTCGCCAGCGCGGCGACGAGGTTGTGGATCGCGACGAGGTTCCCGATGGCGCCGCCGACGGCCTGCGCGCCGACGATGATCGTCCGCGGGAGCCCGAGCTGCGTCGCCGCCTCGAACTGGAACGCGCCGAACGTGATGTTCGAGACGGTGTTCGACCCGGCCATCGCCGCGCCGAGCGCACCGATGAGCGACGCGAAGGCGGGATAGGCGGGACCGAGGAGGTCGGCAGTCGTCTGCGCGAGCAGGACGATCATGCTGACGTCACCCGGCGTGTTGCCGGGGTGCGCACCGGACTGGAGCATCACCTGCACCATCGCGATGACGAACACGAGCGCGATGAACGGGGAGACGATCTTCCGGGCGGCCTCCTTCCACGCTTCACCGACCTCCTGTCCGGACATGCCGAAGATCGGGACCGCGAGCACGGCGCTCACGAGCAGCCAGAAGCCCGGCACGTTCATCCACGCCACGGCTCCGCCGAGACTGGTTCCGAACATCTCGTTGACGGTGACGATGAAGACGTCCTGGTTGATGAACGTCGAGACCGGGTCGACCGCCCGCGTGACCACGAGCAGGATCACGAGCAGGATGTACGGCGACCATGCCTTCAGCAGCGACATGTCCTCCCCGCCGCTGAGGTCAGCCGCCTCGCTCTCTGGCGAGACGCCGCCGCGACTCTCGGCGCTCTGACCGTTCCCGTTCGACTGTCCCGGCTCGATCGAGCCGACCCAGTGGTCGGCCCACTTCTCGCGCTCGGGGAAGTCCCACTCGTCGTCGGGCAGGAGGTACCCCGCGCGCAGGATGCTCAGCATGATCGCGCCGCCCACCATCGACCCGATGAGCGACGGGAACTCGGCCGTGAGGAACCACGCCGAGATCCAGTACGGCACCGCGAAGGCGATCCCCGACAGCAGGCAGAGCGGCGCGACCTCCCAGGCCGGCGCCAACGACCGGTCGTCCGGATCGCCGAAGAAGTAGACGACCATCCCGACCGCGAAAAGCGGCATCACGAACCCGACCAGCGCGTGGTACGTCGCCGCCCACGCGGCCACCTCGACCGAGAACTCCTGGACGGTCATCCCGCCCTCCTCGATCGCGGTGCGGGTGAACTCGACGTCGCCGAGCGGGTCCTGGATGCCGACGATGATCGGCGTCCCCACCGCGCCGTACGTGACGGCGATGATGTGGCCGATGATCCCGGCGACGACCGCCGCCAGCGCCGGGAAGCCGAGTCCCAGGAGCAGCGGCGCGACGACCGCGGCCGGCGTCCCGAACCCGGCCGCGCCCTCGATGAACGTCGCCATGAAGAACGCGATCAACACGATCTGTACGCGCCTGTCGTCGCTGACCGTCGTGAACCCGCGGTTGATCCGGTCGAACGCCCCCGCTTCCATCAGCGTGTACAGGAGCACGAGCGCGCCGAATACGATCCAGAGGATCTCGATCGCGGTCATCACCCCGACGCCGGACGCCGCGAACAGCCAGTTCGGTGGCATGTTCCACGCGGCGTATCCGACCACCATGGCCGTGACCCACGCGATGGGCATCGCGCGGGTGGCCGGCCAGAGGAGTCCGACCAGGAGAACCCCCGCGAGAAGCAGCGGCAGCGCGGCGATCGCGACGTTGATCCCAGTTGTCATGCGTCACCCCTCCGGCCGTGTCCGTTTACTCGATTCCGTCGCCGACTCATGTGACAGGTTATCACCCACATGGAACGCGAGGTACATCACAGTCATTAGTTATAAAAGCTAATCATTCCGTCTCGTCTCGCACTCGTGCGGTTCTCGTGGCGCGCGGCGCGTTCGTATCAGCTATCCGCCACTCAGGCACGGCTCGCCGGGACCCCGTCGCTAGCGGTCCTCGTCGGGCTCGGCGTCGAGCGCGGCGTCGCGGAGCTCCCGGCAGCGGTCGCCGTCGACCGTCAGCTCCGGCACGGGCGTGGGACGCCCGTCCGCGTCGACCGCGACGAACACGAAGTACGACTCGGTTGTCACCTCGCGCTCGCCGGTGCGGGGCGACTCGCGGTACGCGCGTATCCGCGTGCGGAGGCTCGTTCGCCCGACCGCGTACACGTACGACTCGACGAGGCAGGTGTCGCCCTGCGGCACCGGTCGCTTGAAGTCGAGCCCGTTGATCTTGGCCGTGACGCACGTCTCTCCGGCGGCGCGCATCGCCGACATCGCGCCGATCTCGTCCATCCACTTGACGACGTTGCCCCCGTGGGCGGCCTCGTAGTTGTTCGTGTGCGTCGGCTGGACCCGCTGGCGGTTCTCGATGTAGGTGTCGCTGACCGATGGCATGGCGGACCCACACGCCCCCCGGAGAAAGGGGCGTCGCCGGACTGGACGGACTTATGTCGGCCCCGCACGGAGCGGAACGCATGACCGAGAACGGGGACGCGCTCGACGCCGACCTCCGGGTGCCGTCGTGCGAGCGCTGTCCGGCGCTGGTCGAGTCGCGAAGCCGGATCGTCAACGGGGTCGGACCGACCGACGCCGACCTGCTCTTCGTCGGTGAGGGCCCGGGCGCGAACGAGGACGAACGGGGCGAACCGTTCGTCGGGCGGTCGGGAGACGTGCTCGACGAGGCGCTGCGGGACGCCGGTCTCGCGCGCGCGGACGTGCGGATCACCAACTGCGTGCGGTGTCGCCCCCCGGACAACCGCGACCCGACGGCCGAGGAGCTGGCGAACTGCCGCGGCCACCTCGAACGCGAGATCGACCGGCTGGACCCCGAGCTGATCGTGACGCTGGGGAAGGTGCCGAGCGAGCACCTGCTCGGCCGGTCGGTGGCGATCACCGCGGAGTCGGGCGACGTCGTCGACGCTCGGGTCGCGGACGCCTCGCGGCGCGTCCTCCTCTCTGTCCACCCTGCCGCGACGCTGTACGACCGGAGCCAGCGCGACGGCTTCTTCGAGGCGATCGCTCGGGCGGGCGAACTGAGCGGCGCCGGCGGCGCGGCCGGGGGGAGCGGGCAGTCGCGGCTCGGCGAGTACTGACCCCGCGAGCGCCGCCTCCGCCGGCGTTCCGAGCTCGCGGCTCGCGCGCCGAACCGGCGTCGGCGCGCCCGCGTTCGACTGTCGCAAGGGAAACCGACTTTTCCGTCCCCCCCGGAGGGGACGTATGAGCACATTCGAACCGCCCGCGGAGACGCTGGCGGACGTCGTCCTCGTCGACTACGGGCTCGGGAACCTCCGGTCGGCGACTCGCGGGCTGGAGCGCGCGGGCGCGAGCGTCGAGATCACCGACGACCCCGGGGCGTTCGCGGCCGCCGACGGCGTCGTCCTCCCGGGCGTCGGCGCGTTCCGCGAGGGGATGGAGAACGCCGGCCCGCTGCGGGAGGCGCTGGTCGACCACGCCGAGTCGGGCCGGCCCCTGTTCGGGATCTGTCTCGGGATGCAGATGCTCCTCACCTCCAGCGAGGAGGCCGACCACGAGGGGGAAGGCGAGGTGACCGGCCTCGATCTGATACCCGGCACCAACGTCCGGTTCGACGTGGACCGGAAGGTGCCGCACATGGGCTGGAACGAGCTCCGGGTCGAGCGCGACCACCCGATCGTCGCCGGTGTCGACGGCGAGTACGCCTACTTTGTCCACTCGTACTACGCCGAGCCCGACGACCCGGACGCGGTCGTCGCCACCGCCGACTACGGGGTGGACTTCCCCGCGGTCGTCGCCAACGATGCCGGAAACGTGTTCGGCACGCAGTTCCACCCCGAGAAGAGCGGGGAGACGGGGCTCCGGATCCTCCGGAACTTCGTCGAATACTGCGCGGAGCGGTAGCCCCCGGTTCGGGGCCCGTGCGGGCTCAGAGGGCGCCGTACGGTCCGGACTTCGCGGCGGTGAGGCGCTCGACCTGTTCGTCGGAGAGGTCGATCGACGCGGCCGCGAGGTTCTCCGCGAGCTGGTCGACGGTGCGCGCGCCGACGATGGGCGCGGTGACGCCGTCGCGGTGGGCGAGCCACGCGAGCGCGGTCTGGGCGGGCGAGGCGTCGACCTCGTCGGCGACCCGGTCCAGCTCGTCGTGGACGTCGAAGTTCTCCTCGGTGAGGTACGCCTCCTGGAAGCGGCTCGACTCGGCGGCCCTCGACTCCTCCGGGAGGTCCTCGTCGCGGTCGTACTTCCCGGTCAGGAAGCCCTGGCCGAGCGGACTCCACGGGCAGACGGCGAGGCGCCGCTGGCGGGCGAACTCCAGGTAGTCGCCCTCGACCTCGCGGTCGACGAGGTTGTAGCGCGGTTGGAGCACCGTGAACGGCTCCCACCCCTCGCTCCGGGCGATCGCGTTGGCGCGGGCGACCTTCCAGGCGTTCGGACGGAGCGTCGACGCGCCGAGGTAGTGGACCTTGCCGGACTCGACGAGCCCGTTGAGGGTCTTCATCAGCTCGCGGGTCGGCGTCTCGTCGTCCCAGCGGTGAATGTAGAGGACGTCGACGTAGTCGGTGTCGAGCCGGTCTAAGAGGGCGTCGACGCGGTGGCGGACGTTCTTGCGGTTCGTCCCGCGGCTGTTCGGGTCGCCGTCGCGGATCTGCCAGTACACCTTCGAGGCAACGGTGTAGCGCTCGCGGTCGCGCTCGGCGAGCCAGTCGCCGATCCAGCGCTCGCAGTCCCCGCCGCCGTACACGTCGGCGGTGTCGACGTACCGGCCGCCGGCGGCCTCGTAGGCGTCGAGCAGCTCGTGCGCGCGGGCCTCGTCGATCTCCACGTTGCCCTCCTCGGTCACGCGGCCGAACCGCCACGTGCCGAACTGGAGCTCGCTCGTCCGGAGCCCGGTTCGACCGAGCGGGACGGTGCCGAGGTCGATCTCGTCGAGTTCGGGCGTCATCTTCCTCGATCGTTGCCGCGGTCCGGTGAAAAACCTACAGCAATCGGATGCGGTGCGTGAACGGGGGGCACGACGACGGTCTACTCCGTCGGGTCCGCCTCGACGAGGACCACGCGCAGGTCGTTGACGTTCGTCCCGGTCGGGCCGGTGTGCAGCAGCGCGCCGGCCTCCTCCAGGAGGGGGTAGACGTCGTGTCGGTCCAAGGCGTCGCGAGCGGCGCCGGGGTCGAGCGTCGCCGCGTCCGCGATCCCGCCCGCGGCGTCCGTTGGGCCGTCGATCCCGTCGGTGTCGGCGCTCGCGACGACGATTCGGGGAGACTCTCCGCCGAGCGGGCCCTCCGCCAGCGCCAGCCCGGCGCTCGCGGCGAACTCGGCGTTCGGTCCGCCCGTCCCCGCGGCGTCGCCGAGGGTCACGGTCGTCTCGCCGCCGGAGAGCAGCGCGGCGGGCGGCTCGACGGGCGCCCCCCGAGACGCGCACTCCTCCGCGATCGCGGCGTGCGTCGTGGCGGCTTCCCGGGCCTCGCCCCGGATCCCGGCGGCGAGCACGAGCGGCTCGTACCCGCGCTCCACGGCGGCGGCCGCGGCGGCGTCGAGCGCGGTCCGGCCGCTCCCGACGATGAACGCCCGCGCGCGGTCGAACGCCGGGTCGCCGGCGGTCGGCGTCTCCTCGCGCTCGCCGACCGCGCCCGCTCGCAGGTGGTCGCGCACGGACGCGGGGACGTCGAGGTCGTACCGGTCCAGCACGGCCAGCGCGTCCGCGTACGTCGAGGGGTCCGGGACCGTCGGACCGCTCGCGATGGTGTCGAGCGGGTCGCCGATCACGTCGCTGATCGCGAGCGTGAGGACCGTCGCGGGCGCCGCCGCCCGGGCGAGCCGACCGCCCTTGACCGCCGAGCAGTGCTTGCGGACCGCGTTGATCTCGTCGATCGACGCGCCGCAGGCGAGGAGCGCCTCGGTCAGCCCGCGGAGGTCAGCGGGCGAGACGGTGTCGACGGGCGCCGCGAGCAGCGCGCTCCCGCCCCCGGTGATCGCGGCGAGCACGAGGTCGTCCGGACCGGCGCGCTCGACCGCGTCGAGGACGCGACGCGCGCTCTCGACGCCCCGGTCGCTCGGGACCGGGTGGTCGCCGGGGAGCACCTCGACCCCGGGGGGCGACGGCCTCTCCGCCGGGTCCTCCGTGACGACGACGCCCTCGTCGATCTCGCGGTCGCCGTCCTCGAGGACCCCCGCGAGCGCCTCGGCGACCTCCGCGGACGCCTTGCCCGCCCCGATCAGGACCACCCGATCGTAGTCGTCGAGGTCGTACTCCCCGGTCGCGTCGCCGGCGCCGTCGACGCCGCCGGCTCCCGACTCGGCCGCGACGCCCTCGATCCGGAGCACTCCGTCGCGAACCGAGACCGCGCTCGGGATCAGCCGGTCCGGGCGCGCGGCCTCGATCCCGGCCGCGAGGCAGTCGAGCGCGGCGCCGTGGGTCGACGTCCGGACGAGTCGGTCGCGGTCGCGGAACGTCACGCTGTCCGACGCGGAGTCGTCGTTCATGGCGACGTGGTCGGTCCGGGGGGACATATATCCCGCGTGGACGCGGGCGTCGGTGAGCTATCGGTCGGCGGTCGCCTCGCGGTGCGCGCTCGCGGCGATCGCGGCGATCCGGAGCGGCTCGGGCCGCCGAAACCCCTCGCGCACCAGTCCGCGGACGGCGGCGGCCGCCCGGTCGCCGTCGAGTCCGACCGCGCGGACGAAGAGGGGGTCGCCCGCGGGAGTCTCCGCCCCCGACGCGCCCGCTTCCGGCGCGTCCGTCTCCGACGCGTCGCGCCCGACACGGACGCGCGGCGGGAGCGAGCGGTAGAGGCCGAGCCGTCGGTCGAGCGCGTCGCCGTCGAACGCCTCGCGGAGCGCGGGCTCGAGTCCCGGGCTCGGCTCGTAGCTCACGGCGTAGACGGGTCGGTCGAGCGCGTCGTGCAGTCGTCGGAGGTCGAGGAGGTTGAACCACGCCGGGGCGACGCCGGCGCAGGCGACGTGGCGCACGTCCGCGCGGCCGAGCGCGCGGAAGAGGGCGATCACGGCGTCGGTCGCGTCGGTGCCGCCGACGGTGCAGCGCTCGAAGGCGAGCCCGTCGAGGGTCCCGTCGGCTCGGACGACGGCGCCGGCCAGGCGGCTGGTCCGCTCGCCGTCGGAGAAAGCGATCCCGAGCGTTCGGCTCGGCGGCCCCGTCGTCACCCGATCAGGTCTCCTCGGACTTGATCTCCTGGAGGCGGTCGAGAAGCTCGTCGTTGGAGGCGCCGGGCTCGTAGTCGACGGTGCCCTCGTGTACCTCTTCGGCCGCTCGGACTCCGTCCTCGTCGTCGAAATCCGCGTCCAGGTCCTGGTTCTCCTGTTCGGATTCGTCGTAGCTTCCGAAGCCCATATGTGTGTGGCACTAGCAGGGCGCGACTGATAAATCCCCTGCCGAAGTGCACGGTTTTACCTCGCGGCCGCCCGTCCTGGGGGTATGGAGCCGATCACCGTCACCGCCGACGCGGAGGAGTTCACCTGCAACGCGTACCTCGTGCCCGGCGAGGCGACGACGCTGGTCGACGCCGGGACGATGCCGGGCGTCGACGAGGTCATCGCCGACGCGCTCGACGACGCCGGCGTCGACGACCTGGACCGGGTCGTGTTGACCCACCAGCACCACGACCACGTGGGCGAGCTCGACGCGGTGCTCGACCGCTTCGACGCCGCCCTCTACGCGAACGCCGCGCACCCGCGGCGCGACGTGGCGATCGCCGACGGCGACGAGATACTGATCGGCGACGAGCCCTGCGAGGTCGTCGAGACGCCCGGTCACGCCGACGACCACGTCTCGTTCGTGGGCGAGAAGCGGCTCTACTCCGGCGACGTGGTCGTGTACAACGACGGCGCGTTCGACGACGGCTCGTTCGGGCGCACCGACATGGCGGGGCAGTCGCGCGAGACGCTGATCGAGAGCCTCCACGCGATCCTCGCCCGGCTTCCGGACACCGTCGAGGCGATGTACCCCGGTCACGGCGACGTCTACCGCGCGAGCGACGGCCCCGACACGGTGCGGGAGGTCGTCGAGCGCGCGACCGAGCGCGCCGAGCGCCGCGAGCCGAAGTACCCGGACGAGTAGGGAGCTATCCGCGTGAGCGACGGCGGCTCTTTATAAGGAGCAACTGCGGTGGCGCGTGCCTGCGAGGCCGCTTTGCGGCCGAGCAGCCCGCGCGAGGGAGTCGGTGGCGACCGCCGGGAGCCGCCGACGAGGCTGGGGAGGTGTGAGGTCGCGGTTGCTGTGCGGGGCGGGACTCAAAGGGGCAGTCGCGAGGACGACGCCCGGCGCAGTAAGCACCGCAGGAACGAGCGCAGCGAGTGACGAGGAGCGCAGCAAGCCGCGCGAGTCGTCGCGACTGGGGCTTTGGAGGTCGTCACCGTCGAGTCGTCGATCGTCCATCCGTAGTCGGACACACCGCTGTCACACAGATAAACAGCCGACCCGCCGTCTCGATCTAGTCCCAGAACGACTGCGTCCGCGCGTACTCGCGTTCCTGTCGGAGCACGTCCCGGTAGAACTCGTCTTCGTCCTCGCGAAGCTTGTTGATGATCCGCGCGGCGTTGTGCGGCCCGACGCCTCGCGCCGCTAACGCGATCACGGCCCGCTTCCCGTGGGTCTGGACGAGGCTCGCCGCCCGATGTGCCCGTTCCGTCCGGCGCTCCTGCTCGTCGTCCTTCTCCGCCGATCGGACCGCGGTGACGGTCTCCTCGTCCCACGGGTTCAGCGCGGCGACGCGGGTCGAGCCGCAGTCGGGACACTCCGGCTGGTCGGGGACGCGCCGCACCTTCGTCGTCCGTCTCCAGTCGGCGCAGTGGAGACAAAAGAGGATCACCCGATCGTTCTGAATCCGCTCGCGGACCGTCTCGATCACGTCGGCGTCGGCGTTCTCCGGGACGAGGAACTCGGTTCCCGCGGAGCGCCCGGCCGTGCCGAGGGGCGTGCGCTCGCGGGCGATCTCCAGCCCTATCGCCCCCTCCTGAACCTCCTCCAGCACCTCGGCGGTCTCCATGACCGCGAGGTCGGCGTGGAACACCTCCCGCAGCGCCTCGTCGTAGACGGGCGTCCCCTCCAGCGCCGCGAGCAGGCGGTCGCCGCCGAACCGCCCTCTCCCCTCGCGGTAGCGCTTGACGGCGCCGAACTTCGCGGCGACCTGCGCGAGCGTGAACTTGAGCGCGTCCGAGTTCTTCAGGGCGAGCTCGAGGTACGCCGCCAGCCGGTCGGGGTCGGTCGTCTCCAGCACCTCGCGGAAGGTCCCGGGGTCGACGCCGTGCGGGACCTCGAAGGCGATCCGGTACGGATCGACGTCCATCCCGACCGACGAGCCCGCGCGCTGGCCCACGAGCGCCGCGAGCAGGCGCGCGAGCGTCTCGTTGACCTCGTGGCCGAAGGCGGCGTTGATCGCCACGGTGCGGGCGCTCCCCTCGATCACGATCCGGCGGTCCGTCGGCACCGGATGGCCGGCGTCGACGTGGCCGACGACCGGCTGCAGCGCGGCCGCGATCGTCCCCTCGTCGGCCGGGTACCGCTCCGCGAGCTCACCCGCGACGGCCTCGGGGGGCGATCCCGCCGACAGCGCGGCGGCGGCCTCGCCGCGGATCCGCCCGACCTCCTCTGCGACGGGCTTCGGAACCGGAATCTCTCGGCCGATCCAGGAGGGCACCTCGCCGGTCGGATCGGGGATGGGGGTGACGTTCACGCGCTCCTCCTCCTCGTCGACCTCGGTGATCCGCCACAGCTCGCCGCGCTGGACGAACGTCTCGCCCGGCCCGGCGAAGTTGACGACGAACCGCTCGTCAAGGGTCCCGATCTGCCGCCGCGAGGACATGTCGTACACCTCGTAGGTGGACTCGTCGGGGATCATCGAGAGGTTCGCGTAGAAGTACTGCCACGTGCCGCCCGACTTCTCGAGGGTGTCCGACTCCTCGTCGAGCCAGAGCAGCCGGTTCCCGCCCAGCTCGCGGACGATCTCCTGAAACTGCGGCTCCGAGAGGTCCCGGAAGGGGTACGCGCTCGTGACGGTCTCGTACGCCTCGCGGGCGTGCACGTCGCCCTCGTCCATCACGATCCCGACGATCTGGTTCGCGACCGTGTCGAGGCTGCCGTGGTGGATCGCGGCCGGCTCCACGAGCTCGGCGTCGGCGCGCCGGGCGATCGCGAGCGCTTCCAGCGTGTCGTCGCCGCCCTGCGCCACGACGGTCCCCTCCGACACGAGGTCGCGGCGGTGCCCCGCGCGCCCGACGCGCTGGAGCAGCCGGGCGACCTCCCGCGGGCTCCCGTACTGGACCACGTGGTCGACGCGCCCCACGTCGATGCCGAGCTCCATCGAGGAGGTGCAGACGAGCCCGTCGAGATCGCCCGACTTGAACCGGTCTTCCACGTCGATCCGCACGTCCTTCGAGAGCGAGCCGTGGTGGACCTCGATCTCGGTGGGGTCGGCGGCGTTCTCGTCGCCCGCGTCGCCGCCAGCCTCGCCTCCCGCGCGTTTCCGCTCCCGCTCCGCGAGCGCCTTGAACCGCGAACCGAGCGCCTCCGCGGTCTGCCGCGTGTTGACGAAGACCAGCGTCGACTCGTGAGCGGCGACGATCTCGCGGATCGTTCGGACGTGGCTCGCGGTCGTCTCGTCGACCGCCAGCTCGCCGGCGAGGGTCGCGTCGCGGTCGGTGATCTCGGGGTCGAGCACCCGCACGGCGGTCCGGCTCCCGGCGGCGACCTCGACGATCTCGAACGCGCGGTCGCCCGCGCGGTCGGGGTCGCGTCTCCCGCACCCGACGAGGAACTTCCCGACCTCCTCGGGGGTCCCCACGGTCGCGGAGAGGCCGATCCGCTGGACGGGGCCCGCGACGCGTCGGAGTCGCTCCAGGCCGACCGTGAGCTGGGCGCCCCGCTTCGCGGAGGCCAGCTCGTGGACCTCGTCGATCACGACGTGTTCGACGTCTTCGAGCGCGACCCGCATCTTCGAGCCGGTGAGGATCGCCTGGAGGCTCTCGGGCGTCGTGATCAGCACGTCGGGCGGGTCCTCCGCCTGCTTGCTCCGCTCGTACCGCGTGGTGTCGCCGTGACGCACCGCCACCTCGACGCCGAGCCGGTCGCCCCACCACTCCAGTCGGTCCATCATGTCGCGGTTGAGCGCGCGGAGGGGCGTGATGTAGAGGGCCGAAATACCCGGTCGCGGCTGCGCTCCCGGCGCGTCGCGGGCCGCGACGACGGCGTCGAAGACGGGGAGCATCGCGGTCTCCGTCTTCCCGGTGCCCGTCGGCGCGAGCACGAGCGCGTTCCGCCCGGCCGCGAGCGGCGGGATCGCCTCTCGCTGGGGCTCCGTCGGCGTCGAGAAGCCCTGCTCGGAGAGGGCCGCGCGGACCTCGCTCCCGAGGTGCGCGAACGCGTCCATTCCCGACGGCTGCGACATTATCTGATCGCCGGAGGTTGGGCGCTCGGCCGATTAAGGCCGTCGCTGTGCGAGGCTCGCTCGTCTTTAGTTGGGACTCGGTTACCTGTCGGCAGCCGTGGAGTGTCGGCGGACGCCTCCACCGTTCCGTCCCGCACGGCACCGCCCCGCCCCGCACAGCACCGTCCCGCACCTCACGCCTCCCCAGCCTCGGCGGACGGCCCGGCGCGGGCGGCGCCGCGCCGGGCCCCCGCCTCCCTCGCGCTCCGCTCGCGACCCGACGGTCGCTCGCGGGACCGCGCCGACCGCCGTTGAGGGTGTCAATCACGTCGGGGGGCGTCAATCACCGTTGGAGGTGTCAATCACCGTTGGGGACAATCACCGTTGGGGATGTCGACGTACGGTCGCGTGCGCGCTCCGACACGCAAGCGCGCTCAGACCGCGTACGCGCGGGCGGCCGAGACGAGCGCCTTCCGGTAGTCGCTCTCGGAGGGGTCCGGCCCGAGCGAGAGGAAGCGCCGCTTGAACGCGTCGACGTCGACCGCGTCGGTGTCGCTGCCGGCGGCGCGCGCGAGGTCGTAGATCCGGTGGTCCGTCCCGGCGACCTCGTGGCGCTCGACCAGCGCGAGCGCGAACGCGGCGTTGACGGCCGTGATCTCCGGGTCGGCACCGGCGGTCACGGGGAGCGTGCCGTCCCGCGAGACGTCGGGGCGGTCGGCGATCGCGGCCGCGAGGGTGGACTCCAGGAAGCCGAGGAGCTTGTCCGCGGGCGCGACCGAGAGCGTGATGTCGTCGGCGTAGATGTCCTTCATGTGGTTCGCGATCTGGTAGCAGTGCGCGAGCTTGCGCCGCTCGACGCGTTCCCCGGCGAGTCCCAGGTACAGCGCCTCCTCCGTCGACTGGACGTGGGAGGCGTGGCCCTCCTCGTGGCGAGCCATGTGCGAGAGCTCGTGGACGGCCAGCTCGCGGGCCATCGCGCTGGTGGCGGCGCGCCTCGAGACGTTGAGAACGTGATAGCCGTCGTAGTGGCCGGCCCACGTCCGCTCGTCGGGGTCGTCCCGGACCTTGACGTGAACGGGGTCGGCGAGCGTACACTCGGTCTCGAACAGGTCGGCGGCGCCGAGAAACGGGTCGGGGGGGACGTCACCCTGCACGCGGAGATCCATGCGTATAGTTCACACATGGGCGGTCGGTAAGTCTCTTGCGCCCCTCGACGGGGTGCTTTTGTCGCGGCGCGCCGAACGACGCGTCATGTGTGCACGCCTCTACGCGGGCCACGGCGACGGGCTTCGGGTCGTCGACGCCGAGACGGGGGACGCCTCGGTCCGGCTGGCCGGCCACGCCGTCGAGTCCCTCTCGGTCGCCTCGGCAGCCCAGCGCGGCGAGGCCGCTTCGGGCGATTCGGGCGGCGAGGGCGGCGAGGGGGGCGAGGGCGGCCAGGGTGACGAGGACGGCGGCGACCGCGTGCTCGCCGGAACGTTCGACGCCGGGCTGTTCCATTCCGTCGACGCCGGGGAGACGTTCGAGCGGGTCGCCGCCGAGACGCTCGGTCCCGGCGGCTCGGGACCGGAGGCGGTCACCGCGGTCGCGACGAGTCCGCACGACCCCGCGGTCGTCTGGGTCGGCACGGAGCCCTCGCGGGTCTACCGGTCGACCGACGGCGGGCGCACGGTCGAGCCGGTCGCGGGGCTGACCGACGTGCCCTCGGCGAGCGAGTGGTCGTTCCCGCCGCGACCGGACACCCACCACGTCCGGTGGATCGAGCCGTGTCCGGCGGACCCGGACCGGTGGTTCGTCGGGGTGGAGGCGGGGGCGCTCGTCGTCACGCCGGACGGCGGCGAGACGTGGATCGACCGGCCGACGGGCTCCCGGCGCGACAACCACGCCCTGGCGACGCACCCGGACGCGCCCGACCTGGTCTACTCGGCGGCTGGCGACGGGTTCGCCGAGAGCCGCGACCGCGGCGGGTCGTGGCGCGTCGTCGACGCGGGGCTCGCTCACGGCTACGTCTGGGGGCTCGCGGTCGACCCCGGCGACCCGCAGACGGTCCTGGTGAGCGCGGCGTCGGGAGCGGACGCGGCCCACCGCCGCGGCGAGGCGTACCTCTACCGCTACCGCCGCGGCGAGGGCTTCGAGCGGCTCGACGGCCGCGGCATCCCCACGGGCGAGGGGACCTATCGAGCGGTCCTCGCGAGCGGGCGGGAGCCCGGAGAGCTGTGGGCGCTCCACGACGGGGGGCTGTACCGGACGGGCGACGCCGGGGACTCCTTCGAGCGCGTCTCCGCGGAGCTCCCCGCGCGGCCCGCGCGGTCGCTGGCGGTCGGTGGCGACTGAGGGGGAGACGCGAGGAAGCCGGCGGGACGGGGGCCGTTACTCGCGGACGGCGCCCACGACGAGGTAGACGATCGGGGTGTCGAGGACGGCGATCGCGAGCTTGAGGAGGTACTGGCCGAGCGCGAGCGCGAGGAGGACGCTCCACGGGAGGGGGTCGCCCGCGCCGAGGAGGAGCGGGGCGGCGTAGAACGCGACGCCGACGAAGATCGCGGTGTCGAGGGCCTGGCTGCTGGCGGTCGAGGCGACGTTGCGCAGCCACAACAGCCCCTCGCCGGTGCGGTCGCGGATCGCGTGGAAGACGAACACGTCCCAGTTCTGGCTCACGACGTACGCCAGCAGGCTCCCGGCGACGACGTTGGTCGCGGGGCCGAGCGCGGTGTCGAAGGCGGCCGCGACCTCGGGGTCCACGCCCGGCGCGGCGAGCGTCGACCAGACCAGGGCGAGCACGAGGAAGTTCGCGAGGAACGCGACGTTGACGACCACCTGCGTCGCGCGGCGGCCGTACAGCTCGGCGTAGCAGTCGGACGCGAGGAACGTCAGCGCGTACGCGAGCGCGGCGCCCGGAAGGGTTATCTCGGGGCCGACGACGGGGAGCGCAAACGGCAGCGGCAAGGCGATCACCTTCGCGGCGGTGAGCTGGGCGGTCGCGAGCGCGGCGACGAACAGCGTGATCAGCCCGACCGCAGCCACCGCGGTGCGGTCGAAGGAGTCGGCCGCGAAGGGGCCCTCGGTCCCGGCGGCGTGGCCGGCGCCCGCGCGCTCACGCATCTTCGGCCCCGTCGGCGTCGCTGGCGTCCCGGTCGGCGTCGTCGCGGTCGGCATCGGTGGCGGCGGCCCCGCCGTCGAGCCGGTCGTGGCGCGCGTCGATCTCGTCGAGGAGGTCGAGGGTCTTGCGGATCGACGCGCGGACGGCGTCGCTGCGGTTCACGAACTTGCCGTCGTCGCCGACGTGCTCGTCGAGGTCGTCGAGCAGCTCGCCGGGGATCTCGACGCTGATCTTGGGCACGACTCACTCACCCCCGAGCGACGCTGTTCGTTCCCGACCCACCGCCCCGTCTCTCGTCCGCCGTGATGCTCTCATGGTGTTATCGGGGGATTATCGTGGGGTGAGTAAAGCCCACCGTTCCGGGTCGCGCGACGTCTCGGTCTTCCGGGCGCTCGGCGGCGTTTCGGTCTTCCGGGCGTTCGGCGGCGTTTCGGTCGTCGGGGCGTTCCGTGGAACCGAACGAAATCGAACGTTTTTAAACGGTCTATCTGCCGATATCCACCGACTATGGTACAACGAGAGTCGTGGGCGACGCGGGCGGGGTTCATCCTCGCGGCGGCGGGCAGCGCCGTGGGGCTCGGAAACATCTGGCGGTTCCCCTTCCTCACCGCCGAGTCGGGAGGCGCGGCGTTCCTCGTCGCGTACCTCCTGCTCGTCGTGGGCGTGGGGCTGCCGCTCATGCTGGCGGAGTTCGTGATCGGACGGCGGTCGCACCGCAACGTGGTCGGCGCGTTCGAGGAGCTCGGCCGCTCGAACTGGCGGTTCATCGGCGGGCTCGGGGCGCTCGCCGGCTTCGTCATCCTGTCGTACTACAGCGTGGTCGGCGGGTGGGTGCTCCAGTACATCATCGCGAGCGTCACGGGGGCGTACACCAGCGACCCCGCGGCGTACTTCGAGAGCGCGTCGGTCGGGGCGAACGCGATCGCCTTCGACGCGGTGTTCATGGCGTTCGTCGCCGGCATCGTCCTCTTCGGCGTGCGCGACGGGCTCGAACGCGCGGCGAAGTTCATGATCCCGAGCGTCATCGTCTTGCTCGTGATCCTCGCCGGCTACGGTGCGACGCTGGAGGGGGCGGCCGAGGGGTACGCCTTCTACCTGTCGCCCGATTTCTCCACGCTGTTCGGCGACGCGCTCGCGCTGCTGCCCGACGCGGCCGGGCAGGCCTTTTTCACGCTCTCGCTCGGGATGGGCGTGATGGTCACGTACGCCTCCTACCTCGGCGAGGACCGCAGCCTGCTCAACGACAGCCTGATCATCCTCGTCGTCGACACCTCCATCGCGCTCCTGGCCGGCCTCGCGATCTTCCCGTTCCTGTTCTCGCAGGGCGTCGACCCGGGAACGGGCGGCCCGGGGACGGTGTTCGTCGCGCTCGGCACCGCGTTCGCCGAGTTCCCGGCCGGGCAGGTCGTCGGCACGGTGTTCTACGTCGCACTGTTCCTGGCCGCGCTCACGAGCGCGTTCAGCATCCTCGAGGTGATCGTCGCGTACGTCACCGAGACGTTCGGCGTCGACCGGAAGCCCGCGACGCTCGGCCTCTCGGTCGTGATCTTCCTCATCGGGATCCCGACCGCGACCGACCTGACGTACCTCACCGCGTACGACGTCCTCGCCAACCAGGTGCTGCTCATCGGCGGCGGGCTCCTGCTCGCGATCTTCGTCGGGTGGGCGTACGCCGGCGACGCGGTCGAGGAGTTCCGGACGGGCATGCGCGGCGGCGACGCGCTCAGCACGGTGTGGATCTGGCTGCTCCGGGTCCCGATCGTGTTGATCCTGCTGTACGTCCTCTACTTCGGCGTGCAGGCGGCCGCCGAAGCGATCCTGGCGGCGCTGTGAGCGCCCGGGCCGCGAGCGCCCCGGCGCGCCGCTGACCGAGCGCGTCGCTCGGTCGAGTTTCTTCTCGCTCGCGTCGTCTCGGAGCCCTCGGGCCGCCTCTCGCGTGGCGGCGGGTCGAGTCGGCGACCGCCACTCGGGACACGTCACTGGCGACGCGGTACGCGGACGCCCCGGTCGCGGGCCGTGCGAGTCGCACGGGTGTGCCTCGCCGGGTCGGTCGCGCGGGTCGCACGCGCGTAGTCGTGCTCGCGTGGCCGCGCTCGCACGGTCGAACAAGTCGTCGTCGATCACGCGGGCGAATCGGGCACGCGGCGTGGCCGACGCCCCGGGAGAGAGCGGGGCGTCGGATCGGGGGAAGTCGGCGCGGACGGGCGTGACTCCCTACCCTCCGGTGTCGCGCCCGCACGCGCCTACGCGAGAAGAGGAGCCGAGCGGGAATAAGGTCGCCGCGGGTGGGCGGACGGAGCGCACAGGGCCGTGTTTGCGGGCGGTGGAGTCGAGGCGCGTCGACGGGATGCGGGTCGGATCGCAGGCGCGCTCGCGGTCACGGAGGGCATTCGACGACGCTGGTGGATTGCGGAGAGAGGGGACGAAAGCGGGGTCGCAGACGACGGGGCGACTCCCTACCATAGAACGCGTGCTCCGTCGCCTGAGAGGGTCGGACCCACCTCACAGTACCGAGTTCACACGGGTAGCTGTTACGGTCGTCCGGGCGTGGTACGGGAAGCGTGCCGGTTCAGGCGTCGCGAATCTCGGTGTCGCGACTTCGACATCGCGATCGGCGGTGTCGTCGCGTTCGTTACCGATTTCGAAAACGAGCGTCTGACGCGCTGTACCCTGTGTGCGTGGCGTTCACACACTTTCCTGAACCACACAAAGTATTTATAGCGACCGCTTAAAGAGACGAGCGCAGACCCTACCCAATGCAGAATGCGATACCGAACGCGAGTAATCCGCGTCAAGTCCGGCTGCGCCCTCGATGCGATGTTGGTCGACGACGACCGGGCGAGTGAGACGGGGACAAAGCAGGGTGTCGCGGTGCAGAACGAAACAACACAACAATGACAAACGATACAAACACGCGCACGAAGGCCAACGCGGTCTTCTTCGCAGCGGTCATGGTGCTTTCCATGGTTGCATTCGGTTTTGCTGCCGCACCCGCGGCGGCCGCTGTCACTGATCTCTCCAACGGCTCCGCAGAGGACGTCACGGTGGGATCGGAGGCAGCACCACAGGAAGTAACGTTCGACGTAGATATTGAGGAGGGAGACACTGATGAGCAAGTCATCACTAATCTCTCTGAGGCGGCTGATGCAGGTGTCGCTCCGAGCGTTGACGATGTCTCCTCTAACACCAGCGACGTAACTGTCTCTGATGAGGGCATCGACGGTGCTGACCACACAGTCAACGTTAGCGACGATAACACCAGTAACGGTGCACACAGTGCTACCATCACCGTCACCTACGAACACGACACGAGTGATGCTAGCGCAATCGATAATGTCGACTTTGCAATCGAGGATGACGATGCTTCCGAGACCACTACTGCAACCTTCGACATTCAGGACGTAAACCCGTCCTACGATCCGGATTCTGACCTGTACTACTCGGGTCAGGAGATCGATGCGAGCGGTCTCGCTCAGGATACGGACTATCAGCTCCGCTCAGTTGATGACCGCGATAGCGATGGAAATATCTCCAGCAGTAGTCCGGTGGAGCAGTTCTCCACTGACGATAACGGCAATTACACCCTCGACACGGACGATCTCGACACTGGTGACTACTTCCTCCGCGGCCCCGGTATTGACGACGAGGAGGCCACCGAGTTCGAGGTCTCCACGCAGGACCTCTCGACCGAGTTCGCAGACGATGAGGTCGAAGAGGGTGAGGAAGTCGACCTCGAAGTCGACTCCAACCGCGGGACCTACTCGCTGAACGTCACCGCTGACGGTCTCGACGAGGGAGACCTCGACGACATCTTCCGCAACGTTGACGATGTCGACACCGACGAGGAAGAAGAGCGCGTCACGCTCAACGACATCTCGGACGGTGACATCGCGGCCAACTTCTCGGACATCGACGAAGACGAATACGACTTCGACTTCGAAGTAACCGACACCAACGCTGAGGACAGCGCCTCGATCAACGTCACTGAGGCCGAGGACGGCGAACTCGACGTCTCTTCCGCCACCGAAGAGCAGGGCGGTGTGGCTGCTGTCGACGTTGAACTCGACAACACCGACGAGGGTACCCTCGTGATCGGTAACGAAGAGGACGACGGCTACCAGGCCAACGTCACCGTTGAAGACGACGAGGACGACGAAGTGACGGTCCTCTTCAACACGTACGCGGCCGGCAACGAAAGCGATGACGTTGACAACAACGACATCGTCTACACCGAGGACGAGGACGCGACGGTCGAACTCGAAGACGATACCAACCTGAGCAACATCCTCGACACGGGCACGTACGACCTCTCGGTCGGCCCGTACACGGATGCTGACGACCGGTTCGAAGACACGGTCGACGATCCGGACTCCATCTCCTCGCTCTCGATCCAGGAACGCAGCGACGATACGGAGCTTGCGCTCTGGCGCACCAGTGAGAGCGTCGAAAGCGACCTCGCTGAGGAACTCTCCGACGAGAACGAGAGCGCCACGGTCTCGCTGATCGAGGACTCCATCGAGGACGACCTCGTCACGGAGACCGACACGCTCGCCATCGACGACGACGGCGACCGCAGCGACGTGCTCGTCCACCAGCTCACCGCGTCCGGTCTCGAAGGTGTCCTCGAGGACGCCGACAACGAAGACCTCGGTGACGGTGACACCACCAACCAGTTCTACAACGTTCTCCAGAACGACTCCGACATCGGTGACGACGGAGACAAGCTGGACGTGGTCCTCGAACAGCAGAACCCCGACTCCAACGAGGACGCCAACGAGATCGACGTGAACCAGGTCGCTGACGAAGTCGACAGCGAAACGTTCTCGGAGATCTTCACGGTCGTCTACGACGAGGAGTCTGACAACTACTACGTCGTCGCGAACGCCGACAACCTCAACGAGGAACTTGAGGACAACGGCGATCTCAGCGACGACATCGACCCGATCGAAGGCGAAGACGAGTACGAAGTGCAGGTGAGCCTCCAGGACGCGCGTCTCCTCGACCTCCTCGATGAGGATGACGAGGACACTCGCGAAGAGGCATTCGAGTCCGCGTCGGCCTCGTTCACGGCTGAGGAAGCCGAGGGCGAGTTCGACAACGAAGACGAGATCCAGGTTGAAGCCGCCGAGAACCAGTCCATCACGGGAACGACGAACGTTGCGCCCGGGACTGAAGTCAACATGCGCGTCCGCAGCGATGACGACTCTACGACGAGCTTCATCGAGAACGACGAGGACATTGTCGTCTCGGCTGACGGCGAGTTCGAAGGCACCTTCGACGACTTCGAAGAGGCCGAAGTGAACGACACGTTCACGGCTCAGATCAACCAGGCCGCCTTCGACGCCGAGTCCGACGGTACGGTCGTCGAGCAGACTGAGGAGCCCGCGAGCTTCGAAGTCTCTGACCTCGACCCCGAGGAGGCCACCGTCACGCAGGGTGACGAAGTGACCGTCTCGGCGACGATCGAGAACACCGGCGAAGCGGAAGGTACCCAGGACGTCGCGCTCAC